>JALTGJ010000440.1 GCA_027077185.1 Spirochaetales bacterium
ATATTCCGTCAGGCAGCAGTGCGTTTTTCAATGCCTCTGTTTGCCGTGTCTGCTGCAGGTATTATGGGTTGGGTGATTGCCTATCTGGACACTCCTCAGATGATTACCGAATGGGTTATCGGGATTACAACGTCCTACTACGGTATTTATGGGATGATTATTTTGATGCTCCTTATTATTGGGACTTTTCTAAGTCCCATAGCAACAATTATAATCTTTACCCCCATTATTGGTGAGCTTGGGCGGGTTGCCAATTTGGATCCGATTCATTTAGGACTAATTGTTAATCTGACCCTGGCTTTGGGAATGATTACTCCCCCTTATGGTATATGTCTGCTGATCGCTTCAGAGATAGCAGAAATTTCGGCGCTCAGGATATTTGTGGCTGTTATCCCTATGTTTCTCCTGGCCCTGGGTTTAATTGTTTTAGGTGTTATTTTTCCAGAATTGTATCTATTTGTTCCAAAACTTGTTATGCCAGGAGCATTCCAATAATAAAAAATTTAAAAAATAACTAAATTACTACTTTAATTTACCAGCCCTACTTAAGGTAAGGTGTGAGTTTTCTTTGGAGGATATTTATGATTAGTCTTGAAAATTATTTTGATCAGTTTCGTAAGAATATAATTGGTATAGATAAAACGTTTGAATCACCCTACGGCAAAATGCCTGTATTGTATGCAGACTGGATTGCCAGTGGCAGACTTTATAGTCCTATAGAAAGTCGAATTGCAGAAGAGGTCGGACCCTGGGTTGCCAATACTCACTCAGAATCCAGTGAAACGGGTACGGTTATGACCAAAGCATATCATCTTGCTCATAAAATAATAAAAGAACATGTCAATGCAGGTCCTGATGATGTAATAATTACTGCAGGTTTCGGTATGACTGCTGTTATGAATAAACTTCAGAGAATTCTTGGTTTAAAAATTCCAGAACAGTTTAAAAAAGTTTATCTGGAAAAGCAGGATGAATTAGGAACTTCGAAGCGTCCTGTAGTATTTGTAACCCATATGGAACATCACTCAAACCACACTTCCTGGCTGGAAAGTATTGCGGATGTAGTAGTTATTGAGCCGGATAAAAATATGCTTGTTGATCCTCAAAGACTGGAAGCCCTTCTTGAAAAATATAAGGATAGGGAACTTAAGATAGGATCTTTTTCTGCCAGTTCAAATGTAACTGGTCTTTTTTCACCCTACCATAAACTGGCTGGAATAATGCACCGTGCAGGTGGAATATGTTTTGTGGATTTTGCTGCATCTGCACCTTATACAAATATAAATATGCACCCATCCGATACTCCTGATGAGTATCTTGATGGTATTGTTTTTTCTCCCCATAAATTTTTAGGTGGACCTGGAAGTTCAGGTGTTGTTATATTTAATTCAAAACTATATAAAAATAATGTCCCGGATAATCCTGGGGGTGGTACTGTTTTATGGACCAACAGGTGGAATGATCACAACTATATACCTGATATTGAAGTTAGAGAGGACGGAGGTACACCGGGTTTTATTCAGGCAATGCGGACAGCAATGGCAATTGGTCTGAAAAACAGTATGGGGGTTGATAAAATGAAGCAGAGGGAGGAAGAACTCCTTAAGCTTGCATTTACCAGAATGGAGAAGATAAAAGGGCTTCATATTCTTGCGGGTGAACACAAAGATCGTATAGGTGTTATCTCATTTTATATGGATGATGTCCATCATAATCTTATAATTCGAATTTTGAATGATCGTTATGGAATTCAGATAAGAGGAGGTTGTTCCTGTGCGGGGACTTATGGTCATTATCTTCTAAATGTTACCCGAAAACAATCGGAACTGATTACCGATCAGATTAATGAAGGGGATTTGTCTTTGAAGCCGGGTTGGGCAAGGCTTTCTCTTCATCCTACAATGAAAGATGCAGAACTTGAATATGTAATGGTTGCTCTTGAAGAACTTACAAGTAATGTTAAAGAATGGAAGAAAGATTATGACTATTCAATAAGCACAAGTGAGTTCACTCATAAAAACTTTACGGCCAAAAAATCAGAAGATTATAGAAGCTGGTTCAGTTTTTAGAATGGTTGATCAGGAAAGTTAATTTAGAAATTAAAATTTAGGTCTGTTAAGAAAAGTGCTTTACTTTCTTGAACTTTTTAAGTATATAGTTTATATTTATAGTTAGTAGTGATTAT
>JALTGJ010000441.1 GCA_027077185.1 Spirochaetales bacterium
GTTAAATGAGGATGAAATCAAGTCCTCAGCAAGTATAATAAGCTCTTCAAAAGTATTGGTTTGCCAGATGGAGATTCCTATTGAGATATCCATATTGGCGTTAAAAATTGTAAAAGAGGCTGGAGTTCTTACTGTCTTTAATCCAGCACCGGCAAGGAATAATCTACCAGAGGAAATATACAGTATAATTGATATTTTTTCTCCAAATGAAACTGAGGCGGAGATTTTGACAGGTATTAAAATTAACAGTATAAAAGATGCTGAAACAGCCGGGGGATTGCTGGTAAAAAGGGGTATTAAAACTGTAATTATTACACTTGGTGAAAAAGGGAGTATGCTGGTAACCAAAGATGGCGTAGAGTATTTTCATGTTGACAGTGTTGAAGCCGTTGATTCCACCGGAGCAGGTGACGCCTTTATTGGGAGCCTTGCTATGTCTCTTGCAAAAGGCCGGTCCCTTTCAGAGTCAATTATATATGCGAATAGAATTGCAGGATTATCAGTACAGAGAAAAGGAACTCAAACGAGCTTTCCTGGAATATCAGATCTGCCTGAAGACTTCCTGATTAACTAATTTGAAGGCGAACAAAAAAGGAGAAAATTAAGCTGTGACAAAAATTGAAAGAATAGACACTATACTTAAAGGAGATAAACCTGACAGAGCACCTGTTAGTATGTGGTATCATTATGGATCGCAATTTCTTCCTGGTGAAAAATATGCAGACATTGTTCTGGAGTACTATAAGTATTATGATTTTGACTGGTTAAAGGTTATGAATGATTATTTCTATCCTATGCCTGAAAATATGTATGAATTAAAATCCAAAGATGATTTAAAATTACTAAAACCCTTTGACATTTATAATTCTGAATGGAAAGAACAACTTGCTGCTTTGAAGATTATTAATAAAGAACTTGATGGGAAAGCATATTTTTGCGATACAGTTTTTGATCCCTATCAGGAACTTCAGAGAAGTCCTGTGGGTGAACATCTTCCAAGACTAATGAAAGAAGAACCCGAGGCTGTTCTTGAAGCTCTTTCTATAGTAACTGATAATGTTATTGAGTATGCAAAAGAATCTGTAAAAGCAGGTTCTGCCGGAATCTTTCTTTCTGTTCTTGCCAGCAGCGATCAGATGAGCAGGGAAGATTTCCTGAAATTTGAGAAACCTTTTGCAATGAGAGTTTTTGATGCAGTTAAAGATCTGGGTATTATGAATACTGCGCATATACATGGTCATTCTATTTATGCGGATGATATATTGGATTTCCCTGTTTCAATTATAAGCTGGGAGGATAGAGTTTCCGGGAATCCCTCCCTTGCAGAAATGAAAGAAAAATTTAAAGGGTGTGTAATGGGAGGAATTGATAATACAACAATGACCAGGAAGACGCCGGCATATCTTATAAATAATACCCGTGAAGGTATTAAAATGGGAGGGGATTCCCGATTTTTTCTTGCTAATGGCTGTAGTAGTCCGGGACATATGGATCCGTTTTCAATTACTGCAATAGTAGATACTGCAAAAGGTAAAATATAATACAGTGCAAAATGCTGTATAAAAAAGCAGGTAATATTTTGTAATGAGTTATCTTGTTATAGATTTTGGAACATCAAGCTGCCGCGCTTCAATTGTTTCTTCCCAGGGACAGGTGGTCTCCCGTTCCAAAGAATTTGTAGAAGTAGATGTACATGGTTCTTCAGCAGAAGTGGATACAGATTATGTGTGGAGCATTGTTGTACGGGTTATTAACCATGAAATTAGAAAAAACCCTAATGAGCTTATAGATGCTGTAGGTGTCAGCTCTATGTTAGGGTATGTTTTTTTAGATTCTAATAATAAACCAATACGACCTGCTTTTATCTGGATGGATAACCGTGCAGGAGTAGAAGCAAACGAAATTAGAGAATTATTTAATGATGATTATCTTTACAGAAAGACCGGTCGCAGAATAAGCCCGGAGTTGCTTGCACCTAAAATTTTATGGCTTAGGAGAAATGAAGAGGTAAACTATAAGAAGATAAGAAAAATAATTGGCCTGAAGGATGAAATAGTACGAAGATTAACAGGTATGGTTGGAACTGATTATGCACACCTAAACTATACATATCTTTATAATATTAGTTCCGGTGAAATTGATGAAGAGATATGTTCAGTTTTAAATATAAATAC
>JALTGJ010000442.1 GCA_027077185.1 Spirochaetales bacterium
GAGAAAAAATAATTCTACATGGTTTAAAGAGGATCTGGGAAAGCTATTTAGTTTACTTAAAGAAGGCAAAATAAAACCTGTTATTTCTGAACGTTTATCATTAAAGGATGCAGAGGAGGCTCATAAATTAATCGATTCTGCATCGGTGAATGGCAGAATAGTATTAACTGTATAAAAAAGCAGCAGGAGCAAAAGATTTTTGCCCCTACTGCTGTACGCTAAATGAAATTAAGCCTAGATGTCTTTTTCAAGAACTGTCTTTCTCTTACTGTTTTTAGCATTTTCAATTGCTGCATCACATACTTCTCTTACTTTGTCAGAAAGTACATCAATTACCTTAGCAGAACAATTAAGCCCACCAACAGTTTTTATGTAGTTTTTAACTTTTGAAGCAACTACCAATGTTTCTTTTTCAGCCATTTGCAACTCCTGGAATAAAGTTTATTACATTTGATTGATATGTTTGAAAACGATCCCACAATCAACTACCTCTATTCTATCAGATTTATTCCAGTATTCAATCTATTTTTAAACTTTTTTTTTAAATTAGCTTAATTTTTTCCCATTTTCCACTTTTAAACCTTAAGACAAGTACAAATCCAATAGATAAAACAAAAAGAATCATAAACAGCCACATTAAAACAGGAGAAACTACTAACACTTTTATGAGTAAAAATGAAATTCCGGCAAATATCCAGTGGATAAGTACAGATATCCTCATTACAAACCTGGTATCTCCTGCTCCTCTTAGGGCCCCTGCAAATACAAGCTGGGTAACATCTCCAATTGTATACAAAGACGCTAATCTTATAAGAATAACAGCTGTAGATTCTATGACTGAACTGTCTCCCGGCAATCCGTTTGTAAAAACTCTTACCAATGGCCCTGCAGCAAAAATAAAAAGCCCCATCATAACAATTGCATAGCTAAGCCCAACTTTCATAGACAGTTTTACTCCTAATCTTGCCCCTTCAGGATTCTCAGCCCCAATCTGCTGGGCAATTATTGAGGTTGTGGCAAAACTTAAGCCCAGCATGGGAATAAATGCAACCATATCATAATTAAAGGTTATAGTAACCGCTGCTGCAATATCCGCACTGTAGGAATACATCAGTTGAATAAAGATATTAAATGCCCCAACATTTAAGAAGGTTTCAAGGCCTGCAGGAGTTCCAAATTTTAATAATTTTCTTAGCAATTTTGGTCTAAATTTTAAATTATGTCCTGTTCCATAGTTTTTTCGGTACTTTCTGCTAAAAAAAACAATCAATTGAATTAAAAAAATTACAAAACTTCCTATTAGTGTTCCTATGGCAGCACCTTCAATACCTAAGGAGGGAAAGCCAATTTTCCCGAAAATAAGTATATAATTAATAGGAATATTAACAATCATACCTGCTAAATTTGCAAACATAACAACCCTGGTATTCCCTATGCCCAGAAAAAAACCTGTAAGAGAATTCCTCAGTAGAAAAAGAATGGATCCATACATAAGAATTCTAAAATAGGAAAACTCTAAAAGAAGCTGTTCCGGAGAATGACCAACTATCTTAAAGAAAAAATACACAAGGGGAATGGAAATGAATAAACCAGGATACAAAATACCAGAAAGATAGATTGCCTGAGTTGCAGATTGAGAACATTTTGGCAATTGTTTAGCACCGTAGTACTGTGCTACAAGAGCATTTGAATAACCGACAATTCCACCAAAAAGGCTAACAACCGTAAAAAAAGTCAACCCTCCACTCATAGCTCCAGACATGAACTCTTTCCCAAGACGGGAAAGAAACAAGCGGTCAGCAAAAAGCATAATAGTTTCAGAAGCCTGGGAAACTATCATAGGCAATGCTATCACAAGCAGGCTTAGCAGTGTAAGTTTTTTATTTTTCATAAGTTTCGATTACTATATATTCTAATTAAGCCAATGAACAGAGATTCTAAAGCCTCAATTTACTTTTTAAAATCTAAAAAAGACAATAATGAACTGTTGGTATTATTGGAATTGTAAACCATAATATAATATTCAAAGGGAAAGTCCGCTAACCTTTTTATACCAAAATAACTCGCATCAGCCTGGGTCTGGTGCATCATTAATGCTCTTTGTTTTACTTCCTTGATTTTACTGTTTCTGCTTGCATCTATGTCCATCAAAGGCAGCCCTCCGTAAGCCCCTGTCTGCTGAACATCAACTAATTTTAAATAGACTCCAAGTTTACCGGGGTTTCTTTCCATATATAAGTTTACTGCTTTCTCTGATATATATCCTACAGCTTCATGTTCAAAATGCTCTCTTGCCCTACAGGGCCCATCTGGAGACACAATAACATCCGGTGTAAATTTTTCCATTAAAGAAACAAGTTTGTTAACTAATAAAGTTTCTCCACCCCATTCATCCAAGAGGGTATTTAGATTTTTATTTACCTCTTCTGCAGTATAAGGCCTATTCCACAATCCTAAACGTACATAAACCCTTGCATCAAGAACTGTGAGAGCTCTTACTGCTTCCTGAGTCCTTATCTTTGATAGATCGGGTACCCCAAGCTCTTTATCTGGATAAATCCCATCTATGGGACGGTCAGGATACTTATCAAAACCAGAATCACCATCTGTAAAAATAATAACACCTGTAGACTCTCCAGCTGCAGCAGCTTCAGCCAGAAAAAGACCATAGTCAAGACTTTCATCATCAGGGTGGGTATGAATAAACAGGATATCAAGTTTTTGGGGAATAGGGTCGTCTTCCGGTGCATACACTAATAGAGAAGACCCGGTATTGTCTTTAGCCGTTATATAAGGCTGATAATCAAGACTGTCAAGTTCTTCAGTTGTATCATAAGGCAGTGAAGCCTCATGATCAGTGCCAGGAGATCCTTTTCCATTATCATCCAACCCTGAGTTACGTGTAACTGTAGTGCAATACCATAAAAAAGAAAGGCTTAAAACAACAGCAGCAGCCTCAAAAAAACGAAGAATTTTTTTCCCCTTAAAAGCTGAAACATGTATAGGGTCCGGTAGAACGTTTTCTGTAAAATTGCCTAAAAAAACTAATCTATACTCTCCAAGATAAATTACATCTCCATTCTTTAAATACCTTTTACGCCATGCAACCCCATTTATCAAAATAGACCGATTACTTATCAGCTGCCACTTACCGGCATTCCTGACCAGGCTAAGTCTAAGTTTTTTATTATTAAAACCTTTAAGATACTCATTAAAAATAGCATCTTCTTTTTTATCATAGAGAGTACAGTCCGCCTCATCTATATTTAAAAGAGCTGTCTTCTTCCTTTTATAACTGAGTCCAAAAGAAAGATAATGCTTAGAGTCCCAATATACTGTATTTTCTTTATTTTTCATTTTTTTGGAATCATCCTGTTCCGGGCAACTTTGAATGCAAAACGCATTATCTTTTCGGTAGATACATCCGGCCCATGTTTTTTCTGCATTATAATAACTATTGCCTTTAAAGCATCTTCACTTAATGTAAGATAGATAAATCTGTCCCTTTCAGCCTCGGTCATATCCTCCCAAACTACCATACAAAGAGTTTAGTGCATTTTGGCTGAAAAAAAAAGTAAATTTAAAATTTGTTTGCATTGAAAAAAGCAATAGAGTATTATTACAGTATGAAATCGACAAAAATAGTATGTACAATTGGGCCGGGGAGCCAGGAAGAAAGTATTCTACTGAAACTGGCAGAAGCCGGTATGGATGTAGCCAGAATGAATATGTCTCACGGAACTTATGAATTTCATAAGACAACTATAGAAAATGTTCGAAAAGTATCTAAAGCCAAAGGAAAATATATTGGAATTCTTCTCGATCTACAGGGTCCAAAAATTAGAACAGGAAAACAAAGTAAAGATATTATTGAACTGAAAAAGGGTGATAATCTTAAGCTTACAACAGAAGATATAACCGGTAACTGGGAAATGTTGAGCATAAATTATAAACCTCTTCCAGACGAAGCAAAACCAGGTGAAAAAATCCTTCTGGATGATGGAAATATTGAGTTAAAAATAAAAAGTATAGAAAACAGAATTATTAACTGTACCATTATTAATGGAGGGATGATTCGATCATTCAGAGGTATTAATTTGCCGGATACACCTTTAAGCACCCCTGCCCTTACTGAAAAGGATATAGAGGATCTGCAATTCGGACTTGAAAATAATGTGGATTTTATTGCCCTTTCATTTGTCCGCCAGGCCGAGGATATAATTGGATTAAGAAAGAGAATAGAAGATTATGGTAAAAAGGGTTTTATTATATCCAAAATTGAAAAACCTGAAGCTATAGAAAATATTGATAGTATAATTGAGGAATCCGATGGGATTATGGTAGCCAGGGGCGATCTTGGAGCAGAAACATCAGCTCAGGATGTACCCATACTACAAAAACAAATAATTAGTAAATGCAATATTGCACATAAACCTGTTATAACAGCAACACAGATGCTGGAATCTATGATAACCAAACCAAAACCTACAAGAGCAGAGGCAAATGATGTTGCAAATGCAATTTTTGACGGAACCGATGCAGTAATGCTTTCCGGAGAAACTGCCATGGGGGAATACCCGGTAGAGGCTGTAACAGTAATGTCAAATATTGCAGAAAGAACCGAAAGGGAGATTAACTACTCAGAACTTACCGAAAAAATATACCGTAAATCAGGAAAGCCGGACAACAGAGAAGATGCCGTTTGTTATTCGGCCTGCACTCTATGCAATACCATAAACCCAAAATACATGGTGGGCTTTTCACTATCCGGAAGTACCATAAAAACGTTAAGCAAATACCGACCGTCAAAACCAATCCTGGCGATGTCTCCGAATAATAACGTTCTAAGATTGCTGTCTGTTTACAGCGGTGTTTACGGTATCCATGTGGACATGGTTGAGTCCAGTGACAGATTATTTGATATTACAGATAGTATTCTTGAGGAAAAAGGTTTCTGCTCCCAGGGGGATAAAATTGTTGCTGTAAGCAGTATGCCTCTTTCCGGCAGCAGCAGAACAAATATGATTAAGGTTCATACTATAACTTAATCAAACATCTCCTTCAGTAGGGACAATGCACATAAAAACAAACTCATTTTCACCTCTCTGGGAAAATTGATGGACTGTATCACCTGGGATAACAGCAACAGAATCACCGCTTACCTTATATTCTTTACTGTCAATTAAAATAACACCCTCGCCCTTTACAATATATACAATATGTTTCCAGGGATGACTGTGCTTTGGAGAATAACCATCCTTACTAAGGGTAAACATTCTCATAACATGACTGTCCCAACCCTCATTTGAACCAATTAGAACCTGCTTCTCAGCATTTTTTAAAGTATCAGATTCCAATTTTTTCTTGTCTATTTCACTTCTTTTTTTTATATACATATTTGCACCTCCACAATAAATAACCTATAATATAGCATAGACGGCCGGATAGAGGAAATCCCCCAGTTTTTTATATTAAAAGGAATGATATTCCGGAATGAACTTCAAACATCTTCGAACTTCTATAACTCTTGTAACAAGTATTCTGGTCATCCTTATTTTTACAATTGCAGCTTTTATCACCACAAATTTAAACAAAAAACTGGTTAGTGATACCATAGTTACAATACATAAAGAAATTACCAGTAAGGTTTTGATAAAACTGGACTCATACTTAAATGTACCCTACACAATAAACAGTCTAAATGACTCTTTTATAAGATCTAATCCGAAAAATCTTTTAGAATTGGATTCACTTCGAAAGTTTTTATATAAACAGATGTCTATTTTTAAATCTGTAAATTTAGTTGCTTTTGGAACGGAAGAAGGCAATTATATCGAATCGCAAAGGTTAAGAGACGGAAGGATACGAACCGGAGATGTAAAAAATGGGAATTTAGAATTATGGGCAACCGATATTTTCGGAGAGAAAATAAAACTCGATAAACTTGTTAAAAACTACGATCCAAGGTTAAGACCCTGGTATATCTCTTCCAGAAAAGCTCAAAAACCCACTTGGTCTGATATCTATTTATTTTCATCAAACAATCAGCCTGCAATATCTGAAAATCAGCCTTTTTTTCTGGAAAATGGAATTTTGGGAGGTGTTATTACATCATCCATAACCCTGGATGGAATTAGTACATTTTTGAAAAAATTATCCATGGATAACAATTCATCTATAATTATTACGGAACCATCCGGCCTTGTTGTTGCCACTTCAAATAATATTCCATTACTCGATAGTAATAATAACAGAAAGACAGCCAAAAACCTTGATAACCCTATTTTTACAGCTCTTACAGAAGTATTCGACAAAAACATTGAGGCTAACTATACAAGTAAAGTTTCTGAATTCTCCTTCTATCTTAAAAAGGTAAAATATCTTGTTCGATCAACACCATATATGAATTCCCAGGGGTTACACTGGAATGTACTGGTAATTATCCCGGGGAATATTTATATGAGTCCCTTCTACAAAGCACGGGTAATAGGGTTATTAATATTTATTTTTTTTATTTTACTAACTCCATTTCTAAGCTATCTTATCGCAGGACAGACTGCAAAACCTATAAGCCAGTTAAGCAGTATTATATCAAAATTTTCCTTTAAGCAAAATGGTAAAGGTAACTGGAACATACCGGATAGTATAAGGG
>JALTGJ010000443.1 GCA_027077185.1 Spirochaetales bacterium
TTATTCTTTTCCCTGCACATTCAGCAACATGCTGTTCATGAGTAATCATTATTACAGTTTGTCCTGCACTATTTATTTTTCCAAAAAGATTGAGAATCATCTCTGTTGATTTTGAATCCAGATTTCCAGTAGGTTCATCGCATAACAATACATCAGGATTTCCCATTAGAGCCCTTGCAATTGCTACCCTCTGACGTTCCCCTCCGGAGATATGGGTTGGTGAAAAATTAGCTCTTTTTAGCATATCAACCCTGCTTAAGGCCTTTTTTGCTCTCTTTTCCCTCCCCTTCGATGATATTTTTTGATATATTTCACCAAGCATAACATTTTCCAGAACAGATCTGTGAGACAGGAGATAGAAGGATTGGAATACAAAACCTATTCTATAACTCCTTAAACCTGCTCTCTCAGAATCACTCAGTTTTCCAGTATCAGTTTTGTTAAAAAAATAGCTGCCCGAGGTTTGTTTATCCAGACATCCAATAACATTTAGTAAGGTTGATTTTCCGGACCCTGAAGGTCCGGTTATAGCCAGCCAGTCCCCATATTCAACATTAAGATTTATATCAACCAGGGCATTAACAGGTGGATCTGTAGGGAACTTGCGTCCAATATCTGATAATTCAATAACAATATTTTTATCACTCATTTTGGTTCCCCTAAGCTGGTACTAAAACCAATAACAATTAAATCACCTGCCTGCAGCTTTTCGTTTTCAGTTGTCACTTCTGCATATCCGTCAGCAACAAGACCAGTTACGACAGTAACAAATTTTAATTCACCTAATCTTTTTACCTGTATTCTCGAAGAACCATCTGTTGCCAAAGTTAATGCACTGACTGGTACTGCTGTAACTGCTCCTCCGGTGGATTTAAGAGGAATAGTCAATCGAACAGATATGCCATCCAAAACTATATTCTTATCATTAACTTTTACTTCAAAATATATGTGATACCCATCGACATTATTTGTTCCTGGAGCAGCTGCAACCTTACTAATTACACCTTCTGATTTTATTCCTAAGTCGGCTTCATCTATATCAACTTTCATTCCTGTATGAATAAGTTTTGCATCATCAATTGAAATTGCAGAATCTATAACCAGATGGGAATCTGTAACAACCATAATGGATCCGGATGAAAAATCACCCTGATTGATTTTTAATTGTTGGATTCTAAGAGGAAAAGATCTTGAAAATACAATTTCATCAGCTGGTACCTGTATTATTGATTTTAGTTGAGCATTTTTTAAATCAGTTTGCATCCTTGAATTTTGTACCTCTGCAATTCGAACATCTGTTTCTGCAGCTTTAAGCTTATCTTTTGCTACTCCCATTTTTGAAGCTGAAATAATAACTTCACTCTCTGCTTTATCAAGTTCAATCTCTGCTGTTTTAATTTTTAAGTTTCCCGATAGTTTTGCGTATTCAATTTTTTGGTCACTTAGAGTTCTGCGGTTCGCAGAACCATCGATTCCAGCTGATTTTGCTTCTAATTCTGCACTGGCATTTGTTGATTCAACATCCATACGAACAGCTTCAACATTTTCTTTTGCAAGCTCTACTGCTTTTACAGCTATTAAATATGCTGATTTGGCAGCATCAAGTTCAGATTGCGCTGTCAGGGCTGATACTTTTGTATTAGTTATTTCTCTTTCGGATAATGAAAGATCCCGTTCAAGAGACTTAACTGTTTTCATCTGCTTGCTTCCAATTTTAAAAGGAGTCCATCCTTCCGAACGATACCAGTTTGATACTGCAGTACTTGTTTGTTCATCGTATATACCATCAGAAGGGCCTGGATCAAATCCCCCTTTTTTTAAATATTTTTCAAGTTGTTTTACATCACTCCCACTGGAACCATAACCCAGATCTCTGTACATTGGGGTACTCCCTGAAAGAATAAAAACCGGTCGCCCCGAACTAATTAGTAAAGTATCCCCTTCATATATTATAGTTCCTGGGTCAGGCAGACTTGAAATTCTACCTGGTCCGGATTTTAGTTCTGAACCAGGCAGAGATACATTAAAAGCTGTTCCGAAACGCCCGGTACCTCTTGTAACAATCATGGATGTAAGAACTTTTTTCTCGGCCGGTACCAGTATAGGAGAAGGTACCGGCGGAGCAGTTCTTGCAGCTGCCTCAGCTGGAGATCTGATTTTTGAACCTGCA
>JALTGJ010000444.1 GCA_027077185.1 Spirochaetales bacterium
GGGTTGAGCCTCATTTCCAGATTATAATGGATAGAGAGGGAGGGCTGGATGTTATTGAAATTAAGGTGGAGGTTTCCAGTGATGTTTTTGCATTTGATGAAATTAGAAGAGTTCAAAAATTTCAGGAAAAAATTAGACAGCACCTTGTTTCAAGCCTTGGTTTACATGCAAAAATTACTCTTGTTGAACCCAAAAGCCTGGGTAGAAGCAGAGGAGCAAAAATTAAAAGGGTTCTTGATAAAAGAACATTGTAGGAAATAGATGAAATCAACATTTGATAACCTTTCGGAGAAGAAAAGACAGCGGGTTATTAAAGCATGTATAGATGAGTTTGGTGAAAAGGGTTATTCTTCGGGTTCCATGGATGGTATTATTAGAAGGGCGGGAATTTCCAAGGGTGGTTTATATGAGTATGTTTCTTCCAAGGATGAACTTTTTATTTTTATAGTAGATCATACCTATACCATTCTTTATAATTATTTAAAAAAAAGGGTAGCCGATGAAATTAGTATTCTCCCCTCAGATCTTCTCGATCGTTTGAAACTAGTATCGGAACTGGCAATAGATTTTTATATTGATCATCCCGAATTTGTATATTTAATTGTACGAACATCCAGCCTGGCAAATGAAAAAATAGCCCTTGGAGTTCAGGACATCTTTCGAAAACACTTTTTGGAACTTTTTGGAGATGCAGATACTTCAAAACTCAAGTATTCTAAAGAAAGGATACTTGAGCTTGCAATGTGGCTTCTTTTAAAAACACGATTTGATTTTTTGAATGAGATTAAAACGGAAAGAGATCCTGTAAAAATAAAACAGGATTATATGGATAACTGGGTCTTTTATCTGGGAATAATGAAAAACGGTATTTATCAGTTGGAAAAATAATTTACCGACATTTAAATTCGAACTAAATCATAAAAATTTTAAAATTGCTTTTTTGGAAATTTAGATGTATATATTAGTAATAAAGTAATCTAAGGATGTGCTAATGGAAAAGTATGATGTAATTGTAATTGGCGGTGGAGGAGCTGGTATTACAGCTTCGTTTACCTCTGCGGGATTTGGAAAGAAAACCCTTGTTGTAGAATCTAAAAAAATGGGTGGTGAATGTACCTGGAGTGGATGTATTCCGAGTAAAGCTCTTATAAATTATGCTTCCCGAGCCGGAATAAGTGGAAAAGTTGATCCTGATATTATGAAATCAGTCAGGGAAATACAGGACACTGTTTATAATCATGAGTCTCCTGAAGTTCTTGCAGAAAAAAATATAGATTTTATTAATGGAACTGCACAATTTATTAATAGCAGGACAATTGAAGTAAATGATAAAAGGATAGAGAGTTCTAAGTTTATTATTGCAACCGGTACTCATCCCTTTATTCCTCCTTTAAGGGGTATTGAAGAAGTTCCCTATTTGACTAATGAAACATTATTTACAGAGACTGCTCTTCCCAAAAGCCTTGTAATACTGGGAGGAGGTCCTATTGGTGTGGAAATGGGGCAGGCTATGAACAGACTTGGAGTAAAGGTTACTATTATTGAACAGAGCCGGCTGATACTTTCCAGAGATGAGTATGAATTCAGGGAAAAAATCCAGAGTATTCTTGAACAGGAAGGTGTAACTGTAATTTCTGAAACAAGAGCTTCGGGTCTGGAAAAAACAAATAGAGGTATAAAGCTTATTGCAGACAGAAATGGGGATAAAATTGCAGTTGAAGCTGAGAAAATTCTAATATCTGTTGGAAGAAGAGCTAATATTGATAAATTAAATTTGCATAAGGCCGGGATTGATACCTTTAAGGGGGGAATAAAGGTAAATAAATATCTTCAAAGTTCCAATTCCAGGGTTTTTGCAGCAGGAGATGTTGCCGGACCATTTCTTTTTTCCCATATGGCGGAATACCAGGGTAAGACTGCTGCACTGAATGCTATTTTACCCTGGAAGAGTAAAGTAAATTACAAACATGTGGCATGGACTACTTTTACCGATCCTGAAATGTCCCGGGCTGGTCTGACAGAAAGTGAAGCGAAAGAAAAATACGGTAAGATTAGAGTTTATACGTATAATTTTGAAGATTTGGATAGAACAAGGACTCATCCAGATGAGACTGGTCTACTGAAAATTATTTGCAATAGAAAGTTCAAAATTCTGGGTGCTTCTATAGTTGGACCCCGGGCTGGTGAGCTTATAGGCGAAATTCAGATAATGAAAACCCTTGGGATAGCCCTGTTTAAAGCAGTTAATGTAATTCATCCTTATCCCACCTATGGTGACATTATACGTCAGATTGCAAAACAGGCATACATGGATAAGGTAATGGATAATCCTGTAATTAAAATTGTATCCGCTTTAAAAAAAGGAGATTCAAAATGAGGAAATTTTTATTAAGTATTATTTTTTTTAGTATAGTATCCATAACAATATTTGCTGCAGAGAGTCCGACTGTATATTTTACAAAGTATAATAATTCCAGTAAAGTTGTATTGGATCATAGTGTTTTTGGCAGGTTTCTTTCTTTATATCTTGATAATAATCATCCTTCAGGCATAAACAGGTTTGACTATAAGAGAGTAAGTTCTTCAGATAAGAATCAACTGAAGGCATATCTGGATTATATGTCAAAGCTTAAGGTTACAAGTCTTAACAGGAATGAACAGATGGCTTATTGGATAAATCTATATAATGCTCTTACCATTAAAGTAATTCTTGACAATTATCCTTTGACCAGTATTAGAAAAATTTCATCCGGATTATTTTCTCCTGGACCATGGAAGCTTAAGCTTATAACAGTTGAGGGCTTTAATCTTACTCTTAATCAGATTGAACATGAAATTTTAAGACCTATATGGAAAGATAAACGAATACATTACTCTGTCAATTGTGCTAGTATTGGCTGTCCTAATCTGCTTGCTACCCCATTTACCGGAGCTAATGTAGATAATCAGCTTGATTTTGCAGCAAGAGCTTATATTCAGCATCCCCGGGGACTTACAATTGATAACAAAACATTAAGATTGTCCAGTATTTATAAGTGGTATGCCGATGATTTTGGAACCAGAGCACAGCTGCTGAATCATCTTGCAGAATTTTCTTCAGAATCTGTAAAGCAGACAATTAAAAACTGGACAGGCTCTATTAAGTACACATATGACTGGAATCTAAACGAACCATAGTATATTTTATTTTTTACTTAGTTCCAGAACCTTTTCAGCTGTGAAGTTATCTGTTATTAAAATATTAAAGAAATGGCCGTTAAGTGCTCCCAGGATTGCTTCGGCCTTTCTTTGATCCCCAGCAATGGCAACTCTGTTTGCCACATCTTTTAAATCATCCGGATTATTACCTATTAAGCGTTTATTTATACTTATATCAAGCACCTTCCCTTCTATATCATAATGTACACCAAGATAGTCGCCTACGGCTCCGGTTTTTTTTATCTCAGCCCATTCCTTGTCTGTAATATATCCTGTTTCCTTTAAGGTGTATAAACCTTTCTTTGTGCTTCCCAGTCCGGTAAAAGTAAAGTCTGATTTTTTTGCATACTGGAGTGTATGCTGTATTACTTTTTCCTTTTTCATGGCTTCACTGAGCATTTGGTTTTCTACAATAAAGGGAACATGCAGATACTGGCATGGGCATCCCAGTTTCTCACTTAACAATCTGGAAAGGAGGGGACCGTCTTTTATAAGGCCTTCATGCCCTGTTGCACCGGTAATCTGAACAAGTTCTATATTAAGGGGCCTGTAGGGTATATTTTCAATCATTTCGTGAATTGCTTTTCCCCAGGCAAGACCGACTATCATCCCTGGTTTAATTTTTTCTTTAAAGTATTTGGCAGCAAAGAACCCCAGTGTCCTAAGCATTGTTTCATAACTTGAATCTGTACATGCAGGAATATATACCTTTTTTATCTGGGGAAATGTTTTTTTAAATTTTTCTTCCAGCTCAGAATCCCTCCAGGGGTAGTTTATTTTTATGTCAACAATACCCTTTGTTCTTGCTTCTGTCATAAGTCGGGATATGGCAGATCTGTTTATCCCTGTTTCTTCTGAAATTTCCTGCTGATTTTTTCCTTCTCCGTAGTACATCTGTGCAATTAGGGCAAGTAAAGCATATTTTTTAATATCCATAGATATGTATTATCCTTTTTATTCCTGTTGTATATATAGTACCACGGAACTAATAAGCTTGCAAGAGAAAATGTGTAAAAAAATATATCACAATTGTGTGAAAAAAAGACGAAAAAAAAGTAAAAATATTTCTTGACAAATGTGTCATATGGTTTTACACTAAAAATGCGTAAAAATTAGAAAGAAAAATATGATTTTTGGAGGATATATGTTTGATCATGCTGGATGGGGAAAGAAAAGAAGATTAAGTCAGATTGTAGCAAAAGATGGTCATGCTTTAATGCTTGCGATCGATCATGGATATTTTATGGGTGCAACCCATGGTATGGAGAAACCTGCAGAAGCAATTAAAAATCTTCTTCCTCATGTGGACTCCCTAATGCTGAGCCCGGGTATATTGAGGACCGATGTGGCACCGGATTTTGGTAAGGGAATAGTACTTAGAGCTTCCGGAGGGAATACTATTCTGGACAGCGATATAGACAATGAAGAAATAATACTGACAGCTGAAGAAGCGGTAAAAATGAATACTTCCGGAGTGGCTGTTTCAATATTTGTCGGTTCCGAATATTCACATCAGACAATTATGAACCTTGCAGATATGGTAAATGAAGCGTCTGCTTTTGAACTCCCTGTTTTGGGTGTAACAGCAGTTGGAAAGGCTTTGGCAGATAAGAAAGAGAAAAGATATTTGACTCATGCTTCCCGGCTTGCAGCGGAGTTGGGTGCAGATATAGTAAAAACATACTACTGTGACGGCTTTGCCGAGGTTGTGGCAAAATGTACAGCTCCTATTGTAGTAGCAGGGGGGCCTAAACTGGATACATATAAGGATGTCCTTACACTTTGTTATAACGCCATAAATGACGGGGCTATTGGAGTTGATATGGGTAGAAATATCTGGCAGTCAGAATATCCTGCAGCAATAATACAGGGTGTAAACAAGATCATTCACAGCAATTTTAGTGTAAAGGAAGCTCTGGGGCTTGTTGAAAGTCTTAGTAATGAAACAACAAAAAGAAGAGAACTTTTTGAGGTTACAAAACGGGATATAGCTGATTCAAATATTCATTAGAGCTGAAAAAGAAACATTTTATTTGTAAATCCCATCCATTTGATGGATGAGAAAATATTAGGAGGATTTTATATGAAAATCATGAAAAACTTATTTGTGGCATTATTAATGTTACTCATTGCAGGTATGGCTTTTGCCAATGGCAACAGTGAAAAAGCCGGTGTTGCACTTCCAGGTGCTCCTGCTCCCTTTGATGGTTCGAAACAGGTACATATTGCTCTTGTTCGTCAGATGGTAGAAGGTGAGTTTATGCAGATGTGGAGAGCGGGTGCTGAGCAGCAGGCTGAACTTCTTGGTGTAAAGTTAACTATTCTTGGTAAGAATATGGATAACAAGGCAGAAGCTGACTTTGTCTATTAGGCAATTAGTATGAAAGTGGACGCAATTATTATCGATCATGGTTTAGCAGAAACAATGGCTAAACCTGCGGCTGATGCTCTTGCAGCGGGTATTCCTGTTATTGCATTTGATGTAGATCTTGGTAATCCTGATATTCCTCAGATTGCACAGGATGATCATGCTCTTGGTCTGATGGCTCTGGAGCAGATGGTTAAGGATTTTAATGGTAAAGCAAATATAGGTTATGTTTATGTATCAGGTATTCTTCCTCTTGATAAAAGGGATGAATCTTTTACAAAGATTAAAAATGAAAACCCCGGTATGAAGGAAATTGTTAGAACAGGTACACTGGAATCCCCTTTTTCTGTTAAAAATGCAGACCAGGTTTCAGCTTCATTAAGAGCAAATCCTGAAATAAATGCTTACTTTTCCCCTTATGATGAGTTTGCCAAGGGTGTTGTAATGGCTCTTGAAGAAATGGATAGAAAAGATATTCTGGTTTATTCCGCTGATATTTCTACACAGGATATTGAACTGATGACTACAGAAGGGAACCCCTGGAGAGCAACCGCAGCCTGTAACCCTTCCGCAATTGGTGCTGCTTCTGTAAGAGGAGCTGCAATGCTTGTTGCAGGAATGGATCTTCCTCATGATATTTTAATTCAGCCAATGCTTTTTACAAACGATATGCTTAAAGAAGGTAATATTAAAAATATGGATGATCTTAAAGCTAAGTATCCTGAATTTAATAAATCAGAAGCCGCAACAGCTTCCTGGGTACCTGAAATCTAGAACTTTACAATATATAAGCAGGGATATCTATTTATGGATATCTCTGCTGTAATTTAAAATATAATTCACGGAGATTAATATAATGGGCAAAGATAGATCATCGTATGCATCACTGGCAAAAACACTGACCTGGGAAGATGGCCTTTTAACCTTGCTGGATCAGACTCTGCTTCCTGTTGAGGTTGTTAGTGAAAAACAGGAAAGTATAGAACAGGTTTGGGATTCAATTAAAAAGCTTAAAGTAAGGGGAGCCCCTGCAATTGGTATTGCCGGT
>JALTGJ010000445.1 GCA_027077185.1 Spirochaetales bacterium
CTGTCCGGCGGCCATAAGACCAGCAGGACCTCCACCTATAACTATAACTTTTTTTGCACTCATAATTTAAATATCTCCGGAAAACGGATATAAAAAAAGCCGGCATGTCTAATAAACACACCAGCTTTTTCTTAAAGAGAAAATCTATTCCATAATTAATCTACATAGTGGTCTTTAAGAAAATTTAAATCCAGTTCAGGATAAACAGGATATTTATCTACAAGTGCTTTTACTCTTTTCTTTGCATTTAATACAACTTCTTCAGAAATATCAAATTTAGCCTTGCTCTTCTTTCCTTCATTTTTACCCTTTTTAATAATAGCAGACTTTGTATTTTTAATTATGTAGGCTATTATCGAAGCAATTTCCTTCATTTCATCTACTCCCATACCAAGAGTAGTTGCAGCAGGAGTTCCTATTCGAAGACCACTTGTATACCATGGCCCGTTTTTATCGAAGGGAAGAGCATTTCTGTTACAGGTTATATCACACTGCCTTAGAACAGACTCACCCTGTCTGCCGTTTAAATCAGTATCACCAAGATCAATCAGCATAAGATGATTATCAGTTCCACCAGTAGCAATTTTTAAACCCTCTTCCTGAAGAGCTGCGGCAAGAGCTTTCGAATTTTTAACAATATTATGAGCATATTCTTTATATTCAGGAGTATCAACTTCGGTTAAAGCTACCGCCTTGGCAGCAAGGATATGAGGTAGAGGACCTCCCATAACAAGAGGACAGGCCTTATCCATGGAATCTTTGAACTCATTTTTACAAAGAATAATACCAGCCCTGGGACCTCTGAGAGTCTTATGAGTTGTGGTTGTTGCAACATCTGCATAGGGGATAGGATTATATTCACCAGTCATAACACCACCGGCAACAAGACCGGAAAAATGAGCCATATCCACCATAAAAACAGCTCCAACCTTATCTGCAATTTCTTTCATTCGTTTAAAATTGATAAGTCTTGGATAAGCACTGTAACCTGTTAAAAGAATTAAAGGCTTAACTTCCATAGCAATTTTTTCAATTTCATCATAATCCAATACACCAGTCTCTTTATTCACATTATAGGTATAGGCATCAAACATTTTTGCAGATACATTAAAACGGTACCCATGAGTTAAATGCCCACCGGAATAATAGTTTAGCCCCAGTAAACGCTGGTTACCCAGTGCTTCCCGAACCTTTGCCCATTGTTCATCTGTAAGATGTGCAGGGTTTGTATCTCCAAGTTCTTCCAACATGGGAACTTCTATTCTGGTTGTTAGAATACCCCAATAGGCAATTAAATTGGCATCTGCACCACTATGGGGCTGAACAAAGGCATGTTCTGCACCAAATATCTTTTTTGCCAGCTCAACTGCAGTATATTCGATATCATCAACATTATCACATCCGGCATAAAACCTATGATAGGGGAAGCCTTCAGCATAATTATCTGTTAAAAGATTACTTGCTGCAAACTGTGTCGGCAGTGATGTAAAATTTTCACTTGCTATAAGCTTAAGACTTGTTCTTTGATTCTCGAGTTCCTTTACAATAGAAGAGGCCGTACTTTTAGAAACACTGTTAACCTGATCCAATGCAGAAAGGTAAGCTAAAAAATCCGCACTTAAATCCTTTGGGTCTTTCCCTGAAATATAATCATAAACAGCTGACTTTTCCATTTACTACTCCTTGGATAATTTTAGTTTTAACTAAAAATAATCTTATTAATTGCCATAAAACACAAAATTTCACTTAATTTATTTAGTTAAATTACAATAACTATATCATACATTCTATATATTGCAAGCGAATTTTCAACATTTTTACTCTTTCTTAAGCTCGTTAATATAACCATCAATCTTCTCTTTTCTTTCAACAAATTCATTAAGCTTTTCTTTCTCTTTTTCAATTACTTCTGCCGGAGCATTATCTAAAAATTTATTATTGGAAAGCTTTCCCTTCGTCGATTTAAGAAGTTTATCATTTTTTTGCCCTTCTTTTACAAGTTTAGCTATTTCTACAGGTATATCAATAATTTCCCGAATAAAAATAAATGCCTCAAAGCCCTTTCCCGGAACAGCAACACTTCCACCTGTATCAGGTTTATTATAAACAATACTAAGTTCCGAAGCCCTGGTAAGTGATTTTATA
>JALTGJ010000446.1 GCA_027077185.1 Spirochaetales bacterium
GAAGTGGTTGACATCTCAGATACAACAATAACCTTCCAGGTTACAGGTCCTTCAAGAAAAATTGATGGTCTGGTTAAAATGTTTGAAATATATGGAATAATAGAAGTTATAAGAACCGGCAAAGTACTAATGGCCATAGGTGAAGAATTAACTGCATTTGCAGGATATGCAAAAACAAAACTTCCCTCTCTGGAAAGCCGGATTGGAGAACAGGAACAAAATGGGTAAAAATTTATTTAACAAGGTATGGGATCGGCATAAAGTAGGTACCCTTGATTCTGGTCTGGATCAGCTATTCATAGGTCTTCACCTAATTCATGAAGTAACTTCACCCCAGGCATTCTCAATGATAAAAGAGCGAGGATTAAAGGTATTGTTCCCGGAACGAACTTTTGCAACTGTAGATCATATAATTCCAACAGAAAACCAAAAACGCCCCTTTAAAGATACCCATGCCGAAAAAATGATGGAAGCTCTGGAAAATAATACTAAAGAGTATGGAATTCCGTTATATGACCTGAAGAGCAATAACCAGGGGATAGTACATATTACAGGACCGGAGCTGGGGCTTACCCAGCCGGGGATGACAATTGCCTGTGGAGATTCTCACACATCAACCCATGGAGCATTTGGTTCCATAGCTTTTGGTGTGGGAACTTCACAAATTCGGGATATTCTTGCCACTCAAACAATGGCAATAAGCAGACCTAAGGTTAGACTAATAAATATTAAAGGTAAATTACCCAGGGGTGTCTATGCAAAAGACATTATATTAAAAATTATAAGGGATCTTGGAGTAAAAGGTGGTATTGGTTATGCATACGAGTTTGGAGGGACTGGGATAGAACAGCTTTCTATGGAAGAACGCATGACCATTTGCAATATGAGTATTGAGGGAGGTGCAAGAGTTGGCTATATAAACCCCGATAATACTACTTTTATGTACATGAAAGGACGACCATTTTCACCAAAAGAAAAAAACTATCAAAAAGCCATAGATTACTGGAACTCTGTTAAATCTGATTCTGATGCAGAATATGATGATGTATATTCTATGAACGCTGAAAATCTGGAACCCATGGTCACATGGGGTATAAATCCGGGTCAAAGTGTAGGCATAGGGGAAAATCTGCCTTTATTAAAAAATTCTGACACTGATGAACAGAAAACCGTTTCCCAGGCTTACAGCCATATGGGGTTTGAAGAAGGTTCACCCATAAAAGGGAAAAAGATTAATGTTGCATTTATCGGATCCTGCACTAATGGAAGGATTTCCGATCTGCGGATTGCTGCAAAAATAGCAAAGGGAAAAAAGGTTGCCCCGGATATAAGAGCACTTGTAGTTCCAGGTTCAAAACTGGTAGCAAAACAGGCAGAACAGGAAGGTCTGGATAAAATTTTTATTGAAGCAGGTTTCCAGTGGAGAAATGCCGGATGTTCAATGTGCCTTGCAATGAATCCCGATAAATTAAAAGGAAACGAACTTTCCGCAAGTTCATCAAATAGAAATTTTATAGGTCGACAGGGTTCACCTTCGGGGCGCACCTTACTAATGAGCCCCGGGATGGTTGCTGCAGCTGCAATATCCGGTAAAATTGTTGATATACGGAATCTGAAGGAGATATAAATTGGATGCAAATAATATGATTAGAAATATTGTATCAGGCAGCTGTATAACTGTCAGAGGCAATGACATTGATACAGACCGTATTATACCAGCACGATTCATGAAAGTTATCTCTTTTACAGGGCTTGGAGATTTTGCTTTTTATGATGAAAGATATACTGCAGATGGAGTAAAAAAAGATCATCCATTCAACACAGAAGCATTTGCCAATGCATCAATACTCCTGGTTAATAAAAATTTCGGATGCGGATCTTCCAGAGAGCATGCTCCACAGGCTCTGCATCGGGCTGGAATAAAGGCAATTATAGGAGAATCTTTCGCAGAAATTTTTGAAGGTAACTGCAGCGTAATGGGAATACCGGTTCTAACAGTCTCTTCAGGTGATATAGAAAAACTAATGTCTGAAATTGAAAACAATCCCAAAACAAAAATGGAAATTGACATTAAGTTAAAACAAATACTTTTGAATGGAAACGAATATAATTTTAATATTCCAGAATCCAGTAGAATATCATTATTAAACGGAACATGGGATTCCACTGCTGCACTTTTAAATACAAGAAAGAAAATTATCTCAAAATCAGAAGAACTGCCTTATATACATGCTTTTGAAAAATAACTGATAAATTTCCCATATAGAGATATATATTCTAAAAAAACAGTGTATTATATAGTATATGGAAAAGAAAGATAAATATGCACTTGTTTTGGCCGGAGGAGGCGCAAAGGGAGCTTATCAAATTGGTGCATGGAGGGCTTTTGAAGAACTCGGAATAGAATTTTGTGCTGTAGCAGGAGCTTCAGTAGGGGCACTGAACGCAGCATTATTTGCTCAGAATAAGTACAGACAGGCTTTGGAACTCTGGGAAAATATATCTCTTGAACAAGTCGTAAACCTCCCTCCTGAACTAATTATAGATGGGAAATTCCATATTCGTAAATTTAATTTTTTCCACTTAAGAGAAATAAATAAATCTATACTTAAATATGGCGGTCTTGACTCTACTCCCCTGCAAAATCTTATAAATACTTATGTTGATGAAGAAAAAATACGACAATCCGGTGTTGACCTGGGACTTGTAACAGTTAATGTTAACAGATTAAAACCTGTTGAGATTTTTCTGGAAAATATCCCCAGAGGACAACTAAAAAACTATCTCCTTGCAAGTGCATCATTCCCAAGTTTCAGGCAGACTGAAATAGAGGGGAGAAAATATACTGATGGAGGAGTTTATGACAATATTCCATACAGAATGATAAAAGAACGGGGATATAAAAAAATTATAATTATTGATATTGCAGGTTCAGGTATAAACAGAAAACCCAACATTGAAGGAACACAAACTACATATATTAAAAATACATCCGGTATAGGAAGTATACTCAATTTTAACAGGGACATTCTTAACTCATTATTAAACCTGGGATATCTTGATACCATGAAAACTTTTGGCAGACTAGTTGGAAATAAGTACTTTTTAGAACCTAATAAATCTATTGAAAGTCAGGTTAATAAAAAACTTGGAAATGATATTAATTTAACAAAGCTTTTACCCAAAGAAATGAGACAGTACAAAAAAAGAGCTGTTTCCTTTATTGAGTGTGCAGCAGTTATTCTGGATATAGAACATCGTAATAAATATACAATTCCGGAACTTATCAGTTTAATTGAAAAGAAATATTATAAAATATTATTAAATACTGATAATCAAAATCAAAAACATAAAATTACTGCTTTTAAAAACATAAAGAAAAATATGAAACAACAATATGGGAAAAGAGAACTTTTAGGCTATCCTCCCTTTGAATACTATCACATGATAAAGATAATATTTAATGGAAGTAAATTGAAAACAGCAGAAAAAACACTAACCATACTTTTCCCCCCCCTGACCGCAGGCATATATTTTCTTGAAAAATACTTTATTAAATGATTCAAGTTATCCTCTAACGGTATCCAGCTCTTTTATTTCTGTCAGGTCTCTAAGTTTATCTATAGACTTATTCTGTATCTGTCTGACTCTTTCCCTGGTAACTCCCATTCTCTTGCCAATCTCTTCCAGTGTAAGAGGGCATTCCCCGGATAAACCATACCGCAAAACCATTATCCTCTTTTCCCTTGAAGATAAAACGTCCAGGGTTTTATCCAGTATATCCTGTAAATTATTCATCAAAGCAAGATCAAAAGGGCCCTGATCATTACTGCTTATCATATTAGACAATGATGTTTTATTATCTTCATCAATATATGCATCGATAGAACTTGTCTCCTGATTATATGATAAATACATTTCAACTTTGCCTGAACTAACATTCATATATTCTGCAATCTCTTCTATACTGGGATTTCTTCCATTTTGTATAAAAAGATAGGAAATTACCGAATTAGTCCTCTTTAAAGAATTTAGTATGTGCATAGGGATTCTAATAGTTTTTCCTTTATCTGCTATTCCCTTTAGGAGGGCCTGTTGAATCCACCAGGATCCATATGTGGAAAACCTGAAATTTTTTGTATAATCAAACCTTTCCACAGCTTCAATCAACCCTATATTACCCTCATCAATAAGATCCAGAAGAGACAGTCCCCGATGCTGATATTTTTTTGCTATCGAAACTACAAGTCTTAAATTTGAGGTAATCATTTTTTCTCTAAGACTATTATATTCTGCTTTCAGTCTGGATATATCCCCCTGATTGTTATCAGTTTCAGAAATTTTATTTCTTAAAACATAAAGGCCTTCTCCTATCCTATGTTCTTCTGCTTTGGACAGAAGAGAATAGTGTGATATTTGATTTAAATAAATAGATAGTGAATTGGTTTCCAGATCATACAAATTTTCGTTACTATCAGTAGCCATGCCGAAACTCCTAAGTTTGCTAATAACTAAGAGTAGTTTGAACCAGTAAACAACAACTGACAATCAGGCATTTTTGAAACTTACTATAGGGGAATCCCCTATGGTCCAATCTAAGACCGATTAATCCGCTTGTGAATTTTTCTATTAGAGAGCTTCCTGGAACTCAAATTTTCCACAGTATTTCCGGATTTTATTTTTTGTTTTTTTGCTAAAAAGTAAATGACTATCCCAAGAACAACCATAAGAGAACTTAAAATCTGTCCCATGGAAAATTTAAGGATTACAAATCCAATATCGCTGTCAGGCTGTCGAAAGAATTCAATAATAAATCGAATTATACCATACCCTATAAGATAAACGGAAAGTAAAAAACCATCAAATTTTTTTCGTTTTCTAAAAACAAACCAAATTAGTGCCCAAAGGAAAATACCTTCAAAAAATGCTTCATATAATTGAGATGGATGCCTGGGAAGATTTACTGTACTTTGACCTGCTACAGATATACCAGCTTTCTGTGCAAGTTTTCTTACCCATTCAAGTTTTGTAGACATTCCGGGAGCATAAGGGAAAAACATCCCCCATTTGACACCTGTAACTCTTCCCCATAACTCTCCATTAATAAAATTTCCAAGCCGTCCAAAAGTATACCCAAGTGGGATTCCAGCGACCAGAAGGTCTGCAATTTTATAAAATGAAAGCTTCTTTGCTTTTATATATAGAATTAAACCAAGCAAAGCTCCAAGCAGGCCACCATGATAACTCATGCCCTGAAGACCTACCATCTGCATATCTGAATTAAAGGGCCAGAAAATTAACCACGGCTTTCTCCAGTAAAGACCACTTGTATCGTATACAAGGGTTGAAAAAATTCGAGCTCCGATAATTAGACCCAGTATAGTCCAGAAAAATAAATTTACACTGTCATCATCACTAATTTCAAGATTTTCTTTTTTTACCTGATATTTAAATAAAAGGTAAGTTGTAGCAAAGGCAAAAAGATACATAAGACCATACCAATGAAAGGGTAATCCTGATATAATTTCCGGTCTTATCCAATCGGGGTAGTTAATAAAAGCTATCATTTATTTTTCCTTGTTAATTGCTGTTTCTTCAATTTTTCCTGTTTCAAGATTAAACTTTATAACTAGATTTTTTTTCTCTGATTTTATCTCATGATACCGCCCATGGCTCTCAAGAATAACCCCAGGATAAACCGTGCCCCTGATAATAATATCAGAAGTAAAATGTTCTTCAAACCTTTCACGCAGAGTGAATAAGCGAATTCCTCTTTTTTCCAATATCTTCATCAGTTTAAGTTTTGTCATTCGTGCATTTTTAAGCTTATTATCAGAATCTTTTTTTCCAAGTTTTTTCATTGAAAAATTAAGTTTTGCTATTTGAGCTTTAACCTTTTCGACTTCTTTTTCTTCAAGTTCAATCCTATCCTGTATAAGATAATTTTGTCCAAAAGAAACTTCAGTTTTAACACCCTTATTATTCCCCAGGTTAGCTACATTTATACCACCTGTGGATTTTATATCTCCACCAACAAGATTTCCCTTATCCCCAATAAGCAGAACCTTGCCATTACATTTAATTTTACACCTTAAACATGAATTTTTTGCTGTTATATCTCCTACAGCAAGAAGTGTAGCCTGTTCTGCAAAGGCCATCTCAATATCCTGTTTAGATCTAAGAACTGCCTTTCCTCCTCCAACTACGCCCTGTCCAATAATTATTGATTCACCTGCTGATACTAAAGATGCTTCAACTCCACCTGCTATCTGAACTTCTCCTCCGGACATAACAAAAAAACCCTGGGTAACAGATCCTCCAATTTTTACAGAACCTGGAAACTTAATATTACCCTCATTAAGATCAACATCTCCTTTAACCATATGAATATCATTTATATATAGTTTATCCCCATCCTGTATAAGCTCTCCTGAGACTTCGGAAATTAAAGAAATATCACCATTATCTTCTTTCCTCTGGATTATACCATTACCGGTTTCAGTTTTTACCGCTGCAGGCTCTTTTGCTTTTATTGTAGTACCGGTAACAGTCCATCCATCCCTG
>JALTGJ010000447.1 GCA_027077185.1 Spirochaetales bacterium
GGCTAAAATAAGCTTATAAATGATATCTATAAATGTAAATTTTCATCAACAAGACTACTCGTTGAATTAAATACTGCATGAACAAGACAACTTTTTGATGAAAAAATGACCTGAACAAGAGCTCTTGTTCCCTGCTATTATCTACTTTGTAGCTCTCTACTGCTCTATAGCCGATTTCAGCGTGATTTTATGATAAATCATTAATAAACTTCTAAAAAAAAGAAGCTAATTTTACAAATAAAAAATACAAAAATATCCAACCTTCAAAACCCAAATCACATATCAAAAGGCGTCAATATCAGTATCAGAATTTTGAACCATATTTACATCGCAATTAGTACAGTTCAATAATATTATAAAAAGCCATAGTCCTCTGTTATAATCATGGAGATATGCATTCCGGGAGCGGGGGGATTTAGATATTGAAGATAATTGCAAACTATCTTATGCATTTAAAGAATAAATTTTAGGTGGACTCCATCATCATTATTATAGAAGAAGTGCTTAAATCCCCGCATGATGGAATTACATTAAACTACAGGACGGGATTATAGAATCATAATTTTTCTGTATTGTATAGTGGACCCCTTTGTCAACACAAAAAAACAATATTCCTTAGTTTGTTTTTTGTATAGTTAGGCATATCTAACTTGCCATTCCATAAACTTCATCCGGTGTCATTTTGCCAAGCGATTCATGAGGTCTTCTTCTGTTATATTTTTCTATATATTTACTTATGCCCTCACTTGCCTCTATAGCTGAACCGTAATCTTTTAGATAGATATCCGCGTACTTTATTGTTCGCCAAAATCTTTCTATTACAATATTATCCAGAGCCCTCCCTTTTCCATCCATGCTTATTTTTACATGCTTTTCTTCAAGTACTTCTCTAAATGATTTACTTGTAAATTGTGAACCCTGATCTGAGTTAAATATCTCAGGAGTTCCATATTTTTTAATTGCACGCTCAAGAGTTGAAATACAGAAATCAGAATCCATTGTTGTTGAAACTTCCCAGCTTAAAATACGTCTGCTATACCAATCCATTATAGCCACAAGATATACAAAACCATGCTCAAGGCGAATATAGGTAATATCAGTACTCCAAACTTGATTGGGTCTGTTTATTTTGAGATGTCTAAGCAGATATGGGTATATCTTATGCTCAGAGCCTTTTCCAGGTTTACTGAGGTTCTTTTTGGGATATATGGCCTCTATTCCCATAATTCGCATTAAACGCTGAATTCTCTTTCTATTTACCCTGTTGTAATTTCTATTGTTTTTATTTTCTCTCCTGATAACATCTCTTATTTTTCTACTCCCATATTCTGGACTTTCTGTGTATATTTCATCAATTTTTTTCATTAACTCCAAGTTATTTTTGGACATAGGAACAGGCTTGTAATAGTAAGAAGATCTTGAAATATCCAACAGATCACACTGCTGTCTAACTGGTAGATTATTTGGTTTTGTATCAATCATTTTTCTTCTTTCCAAAGCTCCCACTTTTTTAAGCTTTTTTTTAGAAAGTCCAGTTCTATCTGCTGCTTTCCAATTTTTTTAAAAAGGTCTTCTTCATTATTTTCCAGCTCAACTACCTGACTATCTTTTTTGGTTGAAAACACAGTTGAACCTTTTTCCATAAACTGTTTTTTCCAGTTAGATATTTGATTGGGATGGACTTCATAATCTGATGCAATCTCACTAATCTGCCTTTGACCTTTAATTGCTTCTAACACGATCTTAAATTTTGTTTCATCTGTAAATACTCTTCTTTTCTTACTCAATTTCTTCCTCCATAATCATTAAACAATCAAACTAAGGTGATTGTCCAGGATCATGGGTCCATTATACATCTCCTTTTGCTAATGGAATTTTAAAATATGATAGTACTACTGGAAATATAACTAAAATCAAAAAATAAAAGTATGATAGTAATGATATTGGAGGTTTGTAATGGCAACATTTAATGAAGTTTTAGTAGAATCCTGGAATGATGAGGATGACAAGACTAAAAAGAAGTTAGATGGGAAGTTTGTTTCTTGTGATGAGATAGATACTTCAGAAAAGAATAAATTTGATGAGTATGGAAAGGTATATGGTAAGGATAAGGTTGATAATTGT
>JALTGJ010000448.1 GCA_027077185.1 Spirochaetales bacterium
GATATGTCGGTTGTCAAAGCCGAATATATGGCAAAAACAGATACTATGGAATATAAAAGCTCTTCTCTGCTTGGAGAAAAAAGTAATTCAAATTTATTACTGGTTTTTATAATCCTGCTATTTTCTATTGGGTTTTGGTTTATATTATTAAAATTTCGCTTTGAAAAGTCTGCTAAAGGGGCAGAACTTTCCATGCTGCCCTATGGAAACGGAAAAGCTCTTAAACAGACAATTGCGTTAACATCTATGAAAACAGTTATTGGTGGATCCTTACAGGCAGATTTTACTGTTACCGGTATACCTGATTTAAAGGAATCTCATGCAGAAATTGTTAAGAATGAAAAAACCGGATCATATACTGTTATCTCAGATGAGGAAATATTGGTAAACAATAACATAATAAGAAAGCGTAAACTTAAACCCGGGGATGTTATAAATATTGAAGGAGCCACAATTGTTTTTGATGCAGTACGATGAACCTCTTTTTAGACCGCCTTCGGAGGCAGATAGTCTTATTCTACAGGCAACATTAGGCTGCAGTTATAATAAATGCACTTTCTGTTCAATGTACAAATCTAAAAAATACACAATAAAAAGTTATGCAACTATTGCCCGGGAAATTGATTATTTATCATCATATTCGGAAACCAGACGTATTTTTATTGCTGACGGTGACGCTTTCTCTTTAAAAACAGAGATGCTTTTAAAGATATTTAGTAAACTTAAAAATAGTTTTCCAAAACTAAGACGTATTTCCCTCTATGGTAACACTTTAAACATACTAAGCAAAACAGATTTCGAACTGGAAAATCTATACAAAGCAGGCTTATCAATAATCTATCTGGGACTTGAGTCAGGGTCAGACCTTATTCTGGAAAAGATAAATAAGGGAGTATCAAAAAAAGACCAGGAAAGTGCAGTATTAAGAGTACAAAAATGCGGTATAGATATTTCTGCTACAATTATTACAGGGCTTGGGGGAAAAGAACACTGGAAAGAACATATTAGACAAAGTGCAGAACTAATAAATATAAGTAAACCAAAATATCTTTCTACTCTTTCTCTAATGATGGATTCGGAATCCATCAAAAGAGTTACCACTCCCTTTAAATCAGGATTTACCCCACAAGATAACACAGGAATACTGGAAGAGGAAAAACTTCTTATTAGTCTTATAGATTCAAATAAACGAATTATCTTCCGATCTAACCACGCTTCAAACATTCTTCCATTAAGTGGAATTCTTCCACGGGATAAGGAAAAACTTATAGAACAGCTAGAGACAGCTCTTACTACTGGAAAAGGAATCAGACCGCTATGGATAAGAGGATTGTAAAAATAATATGTTTGGATACAGGTTTTCTGAGTTTCCAGTGCCAGCTTACAACTCATTGTTATAAGAAAATCAGGGACGGAGCAAAAAAATAAAATAACCCAAAAAGGACCAATGCTGAAGCAGGAAGCTGATTTCCTCCCTACTAAGAAGTATGAGAAAGAGAAGAGAGCTGAAAGATGGAGCGAGTTATCATGTAACGGCTAGAATAAATAGGCAGGAATACCTTCTCCAGGCAGTTTTTATTAAGAAAATGTTTATGATTATCTTAAAAAGAGCAAAGATAAAATACAATTTTCAGATTGGTAATTACTGCATAATGGACAATCATATCCACTTTATCTTAAAACCACTAAAGGTTGATAGTTTGTCAGCAATAATGCAGTGGATTCTTGGCGTATTCGCTCAGAAGTACAATAGGACATTTGATCTCCATGGTCATGTTTGGCATGACAGGTTTAAAAGTAAAATAATTATAGATTTCAGACAGTATTTACACACATTTGTCTATATATCCAATAATCCTGTTAAGGCTGGAATGGTTAGAACCCCGGTAGATTATCCATATAGCGGTATATTTTATCTGCAGAAGGGATTTCCAGGGGTAATGGAAAGACCGCCCAACAGGATTCTTAGAATTTTATGGAGACTTTTAAGTAGTCCCTAAAAATTGACTGGCTTGAATGGACTGAATTGTCCCACAGAAAACATCTCAATAAGAATTGGGAATAAATTTATTTAAATAATAAAATATTATTTTGGAAACTAACAATATCAGGTATTAACC
>JALTGJ010000449.1:0-305 GCA_027077185.1 Spirochaetales bacterium
CTATTACCCTGTTTATCAGATAATCAGGTTCTTTTCTTTGCAAAATCAACAGAAATCTTTCTTCCTCTGTATTCCATCCCATTCATAATTTCAACGGCTTTTTTACTTAGGCTTTCTTCCAGATCTATAAATGAGTAGTTGTCAAGTACTTTAATAGGTCCAATTTGTGTTGATTTAACATCAAGAGATTTCTGAAATAGTTTTAACAGATCTCTGGGATGAACCTTTCTTCTTCTTCCTATACTTACAAAGAGAGTTTTCATGTTCTCTGCCGGAACCCTTCTAACTGATTGAAAGGATTTTCC
>JALTGJ010000449.1:315-2119 GCA_027077185.1 Spirochaetales bacterium
TAGTTTTGCTGCAAAATATGATCTTAGAAATATTGGAACATTTTTTTTAAAGATCTTTCTGTATTCTGCAATATCATCTGGATTTGCTTTTATTTCCTGTATGATAGATTTAATTTGCTGTTCAATTTTTTCTTTATCCACTGATGTATCTCCTTTGATGATAGTATCGAATTTTTCTCTTTCTGTATACAGTATTTGTACCGGATGGTTTAGGATCTGATCCAAATTATTTAAAAGAACCTTTGAATCTTTATAAATTTGAATTTGGGCTTTTCTTTTTAGTTTTGAAGCAATAAATAAAACATTTTGCTCAAAATCCTGTAGATTTTGAATTTGTGGAATATTGACAATTAGGGTTTCTGTATTTTGTATAATAATATTGTTTCTCCGTATATGATCAATTATCCTGTTTGTAGTGCCGATAATAATGGTGGGTTTCTTATTTAGTATAGGTATATCTGCTCCTGGATTCCCTTCGTATCCAAGAGTGGCTATGGAATTCGAAAATTTATTGTTGTTTAACAGTAAATTATAGTTTTTTTCTATTAGTTTTATATAAATGGGAGAGTCTGTCAGGATAATTGCAGATGTGGAGTTTTTATTTTTAAACTTTTTAAGCAGCAGCGGCAAAATAAAAGCAATTTCAATTCCTTCTGCTTTCCTTGTTTCGGCAATCAGATCTTTTCCGGACAGTATTGCGGGAAGTGTCTGTTTCTGGAATGAAGTGGTTTTATTAAAGCCACTCAGCCTCATGGCCGAATTGATGTATTCCATATTGTAGGGTTCTCTGAATTTGTGTACCAAATTACTATCCTGCCTGAATTATTCCAGGTAAGGATATATTTTTAAGAGGAACTTTGTCAAGAATTTATTACACAGGGCAAAAAAAAGGAGAGATTAGTGAGGAATATTTTTGTTGGTTTTTGGTTACTTGTAATCTCTGTATCTTTATATGCAGAGGTTTTTTCTTATAAGTACAACTTAGGTGAGAAATATAAAATTGTTTCTGTTGTAGATGAGAGCATCTATTTGGATGGTGCTTTTCATCATAAGGCGAGAATTTTAAACAAGATAGCTGTAGAAATTATCAAGACTTTTGAAGATGGAAGTGCTGAAATTTCGGCAAATTATGCAACTTCAGAGGAAAGAACCGGGAATGTTCAGGTTTATACACTTTCTCAGGAATATTTCTCTGATTTTGTAAGAGACAAAACCGGTAAACTGAGTATTGACCCTTCGTATTTTATGCCGGTTGTCAGGAATGTTCCTTTATTTGATTCCAGGGATTATAAGCCAGGGGATACCTGGGAAGCTGACGGTTATGAAGTGCATGATCTTAGAACAGGATATGGTATAAAAGAAGCTTTTAGTTTTCCTGTTAAAGCAAAATACAAATATCTTGGTAAGGGTGAAAAAGATGGTAAGGAATATGATCTTATATCCATTTTTTATGTAATTTCTCAAAGGACAGCCGATTACTATTCCAAATATCCAATATATCCTGTAAAGGTAACAGGTTATTCAGATCAGACTCTCTACTGGGACAACAAAATTGGAAGACCCTATGCATATGAAGAAGAGTTTAGTATACAGTTTAATCTGTCTACCGGAAGTATTTATGAGTTTACAGGGACAGCCGGGGCAAGAGTAACAGAGTCCGAATTTATGGATAAAAATTTAATTGTTAAAGACATACAGGATAAGCTGGATAAAGAACGTCTTGAAAATGCAATAGTAAATATTGATGATAAGGGAGTTACTATAACACTTGGCAGTATTAATTTTGGAGCTGATTCATCTGTTT
>JALTGJ010000450.1 GCA_027077185.1 Spirochaetales bacterium
ATAATTTTTATATTGAACAGGGAATTTTTCAGGATCTCCTACAATATAGGCTTTTGCAACAACTAATTCCTCAATTGCTCTGTTTACAGCATCTACAGCATGATCATTTGGAATTACTACAACAATATTAATACTTTCCTGGATTTTAGCCCCCTGAATAAGGTCTGCCATCTTACGGCTGCGAGCCATATGCATCATCGAAGCACCATTATACAATGCAGCAAGAACAACTACTTTATCACCCACAGAAGACAAAGCATGGGGAAAGGAGGAATCAAAATAAATTGTATCCCCTTCCTCTAAAATATATTCTTTATCATCTACAATAATTTTTAAGATTCCGGACATAACATAGTGGAATTCCTCGCCCTCATGGGAACTGTACTCTACAGTATCTTTTTTTTTAATTTCCACCAGGAAGGGTTCAACATGTCTGCCGCTGTAATGAGGAGCCAGACTCTCATAATCAAGTCGTGTCTTACGCTCAACTCTTACCCGGGAATCTGACCTGGTTACCACAACCGATTTTTCATAAAACCCTTTACCATCGATGAGTGAAGACACATCAGTATCAAGAACATTGGCTAATTTTAAAAGATCGGAAACAGAAACCTCAAGTCCCTCATCCTCTACCAGCTTTAAATACAGCTCATCCTTTTCTATTGCCTTTGCAAGCTCTATCCGGGAAATCTTTCTATCAATTCTAATATTTTTTATATTGTCACCTGTTTTCATTCAGGGAATCCTCCATAAACCTATTTCTAACTCAGACTTAATCTATTTAGTGCACTTACAATTGCCTTTATAGACGCCATTGATATGTTAGAATCAGTTCCAACACCATACTTAACAGTTCCATTTCCCTGTCGCAAACTTATATAAGAGACTGCGACTGAATCTGATCCGCCATCAATATTATGTTCATCGTAACTTTTAAGCTTTACAGGACTGCTAAGAGTAGAATTTATTCCCTTTATAAATGCATCTATAGGACCATTCCCCTCATTCTTAAATTCAAGATCCTTACCTTTATAATTCAACAAACCGGAAACATAGGTAATTTCTTCTGCAGAGCTTATTGAGCTGTCCGTATCCATACTAATTTTTATATGCTTTAAAATATACGGCGCTTGTAGTTCCAGGTATTCATTTTTAAACTTTTCCCATATTGCTCTTGAAGAAATTTCAGAACCACTTTCTTCTGTTAACCCCTGTATCACTTTACTAAACTCAGCCTGCATGGGTTTTGGAAGCTTATAACCAAATTCAGTATCTAAAAGATATGCAACTCCACCTTTTCCTGACTGGCTGTTAATCCGAATAATAGACTGATAATTTCGGCCTACATCTTTAGGATTTATAGGCAAATAGGGAACTTCCCATATTTTGCTCTTTCTCTCTTCCCTTTTCTTAAAGCCTTTATTAATAGCATCCTGATGAGATCCCGAAAATGCAGTATAAACTAAATCTCCTGCATAGGGGTGTCTGGGATGGACTCTCATTCTTGTACAACTTGTATATTCATCCTTAATATAATTTATACTTGAAAAATCCAGTTCAGGGTCAACCCCCTGGCTAAAAATATTTAAAGCCATGGTAATTATATCAAGATTTCCTGTTCGTTCACCATTTCCAAAAAGAGTACCTTCCACCCTGTCTGCACCAGCCATCACACCAAGTTCACTGGCTGCAACAGCTGTACCCCTGTCATTATGTGCATGCAGACTTATAATTACAGAATCTCTATCCTTAATATTGGTACAAAACCATTCTATCTGATCTGCATGAATATTAGGCGTTGACATCTCTATTGTTGCCGGTAAATTTAAGATTAATTTATTGACCCGAGTCGGTTTAAAAATATCCATTACTTTATGACAAACTTCCAAAGCATAATCCATCTCCGTACCTGTAAAACTTTCAGGAGTATACTCAAATCTAATTCCCGGATTATTTATTTCATCACTTATTGCTTTTACAAGACTCGCACCATCGACAGCAATCTTAATAATTTCTTCTTTGTTCATATTAAAAACAACATCTCTCTGTAAAGTAGAGGTAGAATTATACATATGAACAATAGCCTTATCCGCACCTTCAAGAGCTTCAAAGGTTCTGCGAATTAAATGCTCCCTGGCCTGGGTAAGAACCTGAATTGTTACGTCTGCAGGAATCATATTTTCTTCGATCAATACCCTTGCAAAATCAAAATCCACCTGGGAAGCAGAAGGGAATCCAATCTCAATTTCTTTAAACCCAATATCACATAACAACCTGAATAGCCTTTTTTTCTGATCCAGGTTCATTGGGATATCCAGAGCCTGGTTGCCATCCCGGAGATCGACACTGCACCAGGAGGGAGCTTTTGTAATTTGCTTATCGGGCCATTTCCTGTTTGGAAGTTTTACTGCAGGAAAAGATCTGTAACTTTTAAAATTCATTTTCTTCATAGAAGACTCCTCTTTTTAACATTTTGCAGTTAGCACCCACACAGGGGTACTCCTACTGCAAAAAAAAAGTGCCCTGGGAAATCCCACGGCACATATAATTGCAATATTGGTAATTACCTACTACGCAATTCTGCACCGTACACCTCTTTAACCAAGGATAATAGCAGAGAAAGTAGTAAATTTAGCAATAACACTGTTCCTTTCATTGGGCACCAGCTTAATAAGGTGCAAAATTATTGTCAATAGACTTACCTTATATTTTAAGTTTAATATCTCTTGAGACTGGCTGATCCAGGGATATAAGTGTTTCTGTTGACTGTATTTCTTTTATTAACTGTAGTTTTTCAACCAGGAAGGTTTTTAAATCCAGAGTACTCTTAAGTACAACTTTTACAAAAAGTGAATAACTTCCTGTCGTATAATGAATATCAGTTATTTCATCCAGCTTTTTCAACTGTGAAAGTACAGAAAGAGAATCACCTGCATTATGCAAATTAATACCAATAAATGCAGTTACATCAAACCCAAGTTTAGGGTAGTCCAGAATTATCCTGGAACCCTTTACTATTCCCAGTTCTTTTAAGCGGTTCATCCTGACATGGATAGTTCCCCCTGAAACAACAAGCTCTCTTGCAATTTCCTGGAATGATTTTCTGGAATCCTCCTGAAGTATTGAAAGTATTTTAATATCCAAATTATCAATCTTAAGTTTATCGTCCACAAAAAACTCCATTTTTTATTAATCTATAAGCTATTAACCACAATATACACAAATATCATAATTAATTCTTTAATTATTGCTAAAAATTACATTATTAGTGTATTTTAGCTACTAAAAGCTACGCCTGGTCGCAACTTCGTTGCTGCTCGACTATGCGGCCTTACCTGCTCGGCAGCGAATCGTATCGCAGGAACTTGTTCCGAGAAACGAGTTCGGAGTCGTACCGGAAGAGCAAAGCGATGAGGAACGATCTCAGCAACCTAAGCCTGGTCGCAACTTCGTTGCTGCTCGGCTATGCAACCTAAGCCTGGTCGCAACTTCGTTGCTGCTCGGCTATGCAACCTAAGGAGAACAAAATGCCGACAGAAACTCTGAAAAAGTCAAAAAATCTCAGCCTTTTAGAAACAGAAAGAGCAATTGCATTTGTAAAAAAAGTGTTTCAATCAAAAATGGAATCATATCTTAACCTTATACCAATATCCGCTCCTCTGTTTACATCTGCAGATTCAGGAGTACAGGATAATCTTAACGGAATTGAAAATGCTGTTAATTTTAAAATTAAAACTAACGGCGACAATAATTACGAGATCGTACATTCCCTTGCAAAATGGAAAAGATCGGCACTAAAAAGATACAATGCTGAACCAGGACAGGGAATAATAACAAACATGATAGCACTCCGTCCGGATGAGCCCGATTTGAACAGCCGCATACACTCAGTATATGTTGATCAATGGGATTGGGAAAAGGTAATAGAGCCAGAGGACAGAAATCTTGATTTCTTAAAATCAACAGTAAGAATGATATTTCAATCTATTAAAGGTACAGCAGAAAGAGTAAATGACGAATTTGGTATTCCTGGAATACTTCCTGAAGAAATTAGTTTTGTGCACACTGAGGATTTAGTAAATAAATGGCCTGATAAAACACCCAGGGAACGTGAAGACCTTATAACAAGATCTCTGGGAGCTGTATTTATTATTGGAATTGGTGGAGAACTCCCTGATGGCTCTATTCACGATGGAAGAGCTCCTGATTATGACGACTGGACCAGTGAAACAATAGAAGGAAAGCATGGACTGAATGGTGATATTATGGTTTGGAATCCAATTCTAGGAAGAGCTTTTGAACTATCCTCCATGGGAATTAGAGTCGATGGTGACACTATGCTTAAACAGCTGGAAATTCGCGGAGAGAAAAACAGAACTAATCTGAACTGGCACAAAGAACTATTAAACAGCAACCTGCCTCAGACAATTGGCGGAGGTATAGGTCAGTCCCGGCTGGCTATGTTTATTCTGCACAAAAAACATATTGGTGAAGTTCACGTAAGTGAATGGCCGGAAGATGTAATTATTGCATGCAAAAAAAAGGGTATTGAATTACTTTAAAACTCCCACTATTTTATATACGAAATAGAGACGTAGGGTGCTATACAGCACGCTACGTCTCTACATGTGTATCAATTTATAACAAAAGATTTTTCTGTCTCAGTTAAACTTTTTATGCTATTATATCTTCAAGGAGATCCTTTAATGGCATATAATCTTTCAAGACTTAAATCACCCTACCTTACAGGTACACCCCTGCGCATTTTTGCTGCAGTACTGGAAAGCAGCTTTCCCGGTAAACTATTAATAAAAAAAATAATGAAAGATTCAGGTATTCCATTATTTAAAGCAAAGTTTCTAAAAGAAGAACCATGTAATTTCCCTGTTTTATTATACAGTGATACAAATAAAAAAAAGGTAACATGGGAAAAGTTAAAGTATAAAAAAAACAAAAAGAACAAGGTCAATTCTACTGCTTACCCGACAATTGAAGATTATGCAGATTCTTATAGAAATGGAACATTCTCCCCGGTTGACATAGCAAATAACCTGATAAAATTGACTGTAGATGAAAAGAACGGGGACCCCCTAAATGCAGTAATAAAACTGAACAGAGAAGATCTGCTAATACAGGCAGAGAAATCTGAAGAAAGGTTTAAAATGGGAAATCCTCTTTCAATTATTGACGGAGTACCAATTGCCATAAAAGATGAAATTGATGCTCTGGCATATACAAGCTCCGTAGGGACTTCCTTCCTTGGTAAAAATCAGGTTAAAGAAGATGCTGAAGTAGTAAAAAGACTACGGGAAGCAGGAGCACTTATATTCTGCAAAACCAATATGCATGAAATTGGGATTGGCGTTACCGGAGTAAACCCCCATTTTGGTCATGTTAAAAATCCGCACAATCCCAAATGCTATACCGGAGGCTCCTCAAGCGGTTCGGCTGCAGTAGTTGCAGCAGGATTATGCCCAGGGGCAATTGGAGCAGACGGAGGAGGGTCAATTAGAATTCCTGCAGCTCTTTGCGGTGTTACAGGATTAAAACCAACCTTCGGCAGAGTTAGTGAACGAGGAGCAGCCCCTCTATGCTGGAGTGTTGCGCATATTGGCCCAATTGCCGGTACAGCAAGGGACACCGCTATACTTTATGAAATAATAGCAGGTGAAGATCCCAAGGAAAGTATTACTCATTTCCAAGGGCCACTAAATTTAAAGGGAGCCTTTCCAAAAGATCTAAAGGGTCTAAAGTTTGGAATTTATCCTGACTGGTTCTATGATTGTGAAAAAAACATGCACTCTGCACTTAATAGTGCCCTTGAATATTTAAAGGATGCAGGAGCAGAAATAATCGAAATAGAAATACCTGAACTTGAAGAAATGAGAATTGCTCAACTGATAACCATTGTATCCGAAATGACTACTGCTATGAGCCCCTACGATAAAGAGCATAGAAAAGATTTTGGTCTTGATGTTCGAACAAACCTTGCTATGGGACGCTCATTTACAAATATTGACTATATTCATGCCCAGAGAATGCGAACAAGAGCAATAAATATTTTTAAAGAAGTTCTTGAATCGGTAGATGCTGTTCTAACACCTGGAACAGCTATCTGTGCACCGGAGATTCCACTTAAGGCTCTGCCGGAAGGGGAATCAAATCTTCCAATGCTCTCAGATTTTATGCGATTTGCTACTCCCCCTAACCTTACAGGGTATCCTGCAATATCAATTCCTGTTGGCTATAATAATAAAGGAATGCCAATAGGATTGCAGGCAATCGGCAGACCATGGGAAGAATCCCTTTTACTCGGAATTGCAGGGATACTGGAGCAAAAGGTTGAGACAAAAAAACCTGTGGTTTACAGGTCTCCTATCCCGGTTTAATGGATTGTATGTAGAGAAAAGTTGTGTTCGCAGAACATGATTTTACATGAAGGACACCTACAGAGGGGTTTTTTCTCAATCCCATTATTTAA
>JALTGJ010000451.1 GCA_027077185.1 Spirochaetales bacterium
TGCATTGGACAGTTCAGGGGGCTAATGCCATTATTGCACTGCGGTGTTCAAAGCTCAGCGGTCGATTCGATGATTTTATGGCTGGACGCAGGAAATCTGCTTAAATAACGAAATTGTCGTACACCCTGCCAGATTCTAAACTCAAAACTTGTTTTTATCCATGTTACATATTATATAAATTATGAACCACACATTGGTTCGCCAAAATACAAGTGAGGTTACTATGAAATCAATAACCATTCACGGAATAGACGATATAACATCAAAGCAATTACAAATTACTGCAGAAACTCTTGGTTTAAGCCTAAATAAAACAATAAAAAAAATAATTCAGGAGGCTCTAGGGATAAAACCTGCTGAAATATCCTCCAGAAGAAAAGATTTTGAAGAATTCTGCGGCCTTTGGAGTAATGAAGATCTAAAAGAATTTAATGAAGCAGTCGAACCACTAAGGCAGATAAATCCAGAGGATTGGAAATGAAAAAAATAAGCCTCGATACAAATGCATATTCTGCTTTAATAACAGGCAATGAAATAGTTCTTGATGCTCTTGGAGAAGCCAATATAGTTTATTTATCAATTTTTGTAGTAGGAGAACTTTATTATGGTTTCACTAATGGTTCTAAAGAGAAAGAAAACAGGGAAATTTTAAATAAATTCTTAAAAAAATCAACTGTCAAAATTATTCACACAACAATGGAAACAGCAGAAATCTATGGTCGATTAAAAACAAATCTAAAGAGAAAAGGGAGTCCTGTACCAGTCAACGATCTATGGATTGCATCACATGCAATTGAAACAGGCTCTTTTCTTTTAACATTTGATGCTCATTTTAAAACTATCCCAGAAGTTCTACTATTTTAAATGCTGTTAATATCACCTCCAGCATCCAGAATTTGTGAAGCCTATCCAGCCCTTGCCAGACTTGGTGGGGCTTTAAAAGCTCATAATGTGCCATTCAGAATACTGGATGGCAATCTGGAAGGATTATTGCATCTGATAAATTCAGAATCTTCAAATAATGATACCTGGACCAGAAGAGCTGTTAGAGGAAGAAACCATTCTCTGAAGATTCTAACATCAACAGAAGGCTACAACAATTTTGAAACCTATAAATCGCATATTAAGAGACTCAACAGGCTTCTTGAAACAAGTAAGCTTAACAATGGTAACAATATTACTCTGTCGAATTTTTCTACCCCCCTTTTGTCTCCCCTTAAGAGTGAAGATTTAAAATATTCTGCTGATCATTTTAATAAAAATCCATTCTACTCATGGTTTAGTGAATGTATGCCGCAGATTTTAAATAAAATGGAATCAATTGGACATAATGTAAAATTCATAGGATTATCTGTTACTTTTCTCAGTCAGGCTCTGACAGCGTTTGCAATGGCAGGGTTTATTAGAAAACTAAGACCGGACATACAAATTGTATGGGGAGGAGGACTGATTACATCCTGGAACAGTGTAAAAAAACATACTAAATTATTTTCAGCTGATGATATTGTAATAACAGGTCCCGGAGAAGTTCCCTTGCTAAAGCTATTTGGGATTAACGCCAGTAGCACTTTTTTTAAGCCTGACTATGAGTTTGCCATTAATAACAAATATATTTCTCCAGGATTTATTCTTTCATACAATACTTCTGTAGGCTGCCCATGGAAGAAATGTACTTTTTGTCCGGAAAAGTATGAAGACAATCCATATTTACAGGAATACTATTCAACAGCAACAAAAGAGTTAAATATTTTAGTAAAAAAATATAATCCGGTTCTTGTCCACCTGACAGACAGTGAAATTAGTCCTGCAATGCTTAAAGCCCTTGCAAAGAACCCAATAGGAGCCTCCTGGTACGGGTTTTGTCGATTTACAAAGATTCTTACAGATATTGAGTTTTGCAAACAACTGGCTGTCTCAGGATGTAAAATGCTTAGTATAGGGCTGGAATCAGGCGACAAGAAAGTCCTTAAGGCAATGAAAAAGGGGATTAAACTTCAAGAGGTCCCTGTAATTCTGAAAAATCTAAAAGAGGCTGGTATAGGAACTTACATATATATTCTCTTTGGGACCCCTGAAGAAGATAGATATGCAGCCTTAAAAACAAGAGATTTTATAACTGAACATGCCCATTTAATAGATTTTTTAAATGCAGCAGTTTTTAACATGCCTGTTAACAGTGAAGAAGCCCGGTTTCTTGATACAAATCAATTTTATGAAGGAGATCTATCATTATACTCAGAATTTATACATCCGAAGGGCTGGGGAAGAAAAGAAATAAGACAATTTTTAAAAAAAGATTTTTCATCAGTACCGGAAATACGGCAAATACTAAACAGGGTTCCACCCATATTTGATTCCAGTCATGCCCCATTTTTTCTATGATAATCTCTTTCCAATAATTCGGTATATTTCGTCTTTTTCCCTTTTTACTAATTCCCCCCAATTTCAATAATTTCTATTTGTGATGGAGTTATCAATCTATAAATAATTCTTATGCTTTTTTTTGCAGCAGCATAGAGCTTAAAAAACCCTGTTAAATCTATATTGTGTTTATTACCCAATTGTTCACCTAACAGAGGTTTTTCAGACAGTTCATTAAGTTTTTTATTTACCAATTTTTTGATGCTTCCATCTAATTTCTTATAATCAATTTTTGCTTCAGGAACTAATTCAATTTCATAACTCATACGTCTTCTCTAATAGAATGATATTTCAGTGGCGAAAAAAGCAAAAAATAATCTAAATTTGCAAACAACATAAAAGCCTGTAAATGTATAGAGTTGTTTATCAATTAATTTCTCTGCCCGGTGCATAAAAGGTTCTACAGTGAGTTTTCTCCCACAAACTCTTTAATAACAGCACATGCCTCATCTCCTATTCTGAGAAGATTTTCAACACTGGCTCCACCTATATGTGGAGTCATAAGAGTATTCTTTGCTTTTAAGATCGGATATTCATCTGACGGAGGGTCAGAGAGCCATACATCATTAGTATAGGCTCGTAAACGACCATCCTCAAGAGCCCGGGCCACTTCCTCAGCATTGATACATCCCGCCCTTCCGGTATTAATAAGAATCGGTCTTTTTCTGCATATATCAATAATTGCATTATTAAACATACCTTCTGTTTCAGGAGTAAGAGGGAGATGCATCGAAATATAATCCGCTTCTCTTACTGCTTCACCTAGAGATTTTTTCATTTCAGCAAGATCACTCTTTTTTACATATTTATCATACGAAACTATCTTCATTCCAAAGGCGGAAGCACGTTTTGCAACCTCTTTAGCTACATTACCAATGCCAACCAGACAGAGTGTTTTCCCAAACAACTCGGTTCTTTTCAGCTGTTTTTTTGTCCATTCACCCTTAACCATACTGTTATGACCTTCGATAATTCTACTTGGTACAGCAAGCATAAAAGCAAGAGTTAGCTCAGCAACTGTTACTGAAGAAGCCTTTGGGGTGTTACGAACCATAATACCTTTGGACTCAGCATATTCCTTATCGATATTATCAATCCCAACACCACCACGAATGATAAGTTTAAGATTCTTTGCACTGTCAATATACGCTCTATCACATTTTGTTTTGCTCCGAACAAGAACCACAGATGCTTCATGAAGTCTGGATTTATCATCAGTAACTTCACCAAACACTCCCAGTTTCTGCACAAGTGAATCATCAAAAGCGTCTGAAATTAATAGTAACATTAAAGCCTCCATATATTTACATTGGTCTATCTTTATTTGGAATCATACACTTACAGTATAATAAAAAATAATAAATTCTTTTTTATAAAAAGTCCGGCAACCCCCTGGGGTTATCAGAGCATCTCTCCAAGATCGGTTTTAATTTGTCTAAGATAATTGTATACCGTATACCTGGAAATTCCCATTTTACTGGCAGTAAGATCAATACCATTTTTGATATTAAAAACACCTCTTGTATACAACTGTTCTACAATCATTTTATTTTTTTGAGTAGGCGAATAGCCTGTCTGGTTATGGACATTAGTAATTACATCATTTAAAGCAGATTCAAATAAATCCTTAGCCGTAGTTAAATGGGGTGTATTCAAAAACTTATTATCCTCGAAAAAGGGTAATAAAGATGAAACAACTTCCAGAAAAGGTGCAGATATATCAAAGTTGATAGCAAGAAAACCTATAGGCACATCCTCCGTGTTACGAATCAGGATAGTTATTGACTTAAGAGTTTTACCGTTTTTCCTTTTCGTATAGAAGGGTCCGGCAACATTTCTATTGTTTTCTCTCATCTCAATAAACCCGCTAAGAGTACGCTTACCCATAGGATCACCTTTTTTACGGTTTGTAATATGCCCATTCTCAATGAACACAATCGAGTGTTCTACATCATCCAGCGAAAATAGTAAAACCTCACAATATTTACCAAAAAGAAGGGCAATCCCTTCTACTACACTTGATAGCTGCTTTAGTATTGCAGAATCTGCATCTGTTAATTTTTTTGGTAAGATATCGGTATTATGACTGTTTTCCATATAGCCCCTCTGATTTTTCTGCTTTATACTGCATGGTCACAAATGACACAGTCTAAATCAAACTATCCTCAATAGCAATAGTTTATTGGTCAATTTTACCAGAATCTATACCTTTTAAACATAATAGTAAAAGGATTTAAGAAGAACAAACTCCTATTACTTATCCAAAAGGTAGCGTATATAAACTTCAGCTATTCGTCTTACTGATGATACTTTTATATTTTCATCACGCTGATGCGCATTAGAGTCATCTCCAGGTCCTAATATTACAAAAGGGACATTGTGTTCCGGAATCAATTGTGAACCATCTGTATAGAAATGAAGGCCCCTTTCTTTTGTATTCATCCCAAGACTCTTCATAATTTTCTGCATCTCTACAACAAGTGATTTATCTAAAGCTGTTTCAATTGCCGGACGATTGTTTTCCACACTAATATCAAATCCCAAACCAGGAATTTCTTTCTTCAAAACTTCTGCCAAATCCCTGCAGGTTTCAAGGACATCTTTGTGATCAATATCCGGAGTAGTTCTTATATCAAGGGTGGCCTCTGCCTGCTCAGGAATTACATTAGACATGATACCACCACTCATCTTCGTTAAGGATATTGTTGCCCTTCCAAGTAAATAGTGTTCCTTTTTAAAATCAAGCTTTTTTCGGATTCGATCAATTAATTCAATTAAATTCTCTACTGCATTGATACCCATATTTGGCATTGATGCATGAGCAAGTTTGCCATTTGAGACAATTTTCAACCAAAGAGCCCCCTTTTCCGCTAAACCTAATTGCTCTCTTGAAGGTTCTGAAATTATTACTTCAGATAAATTCTTTAGTTTCTTTGTTTTTGACATAGCAAGAATGCCAATCCCATCAGTTTCTTCATCTGCAGTAAATCCAAATACAAGTGATTGTGAAGGAACTATATTATTTTGTATAAAATACAATGCTGTTATTATCATAGATGTCACACCACCTTTCATATCAGCTGTTCCCCGTCCATACATAGTTTCCCCTTCCAGAGTTCCACTAAAGGGAGGATATTTCCAATCATCTTTCTTGCCGGCAGTAACGGTATCAATATGACCAAAGAAACCGACAGATTTATCCTTGTTTTTGCCTGGAATTGTAATAATTAATGATCCCCGATTTTTCCCATGATCCAGTATCTGGTAATCCAGATTTTCCTGAGGAAAATATGTAAGAATATGTTTTACAAGATCCATCTCATTACCTTCCGGCTGGCTGGTTTTTATTTGCACAATATTTTGTAAAACCGATACGTGATCTGTCTGGTTAAGAAATTTTGTTACATCACTCATATATTTTTCACCTCTGACTCTTTCAAATTCAATTTTACAGGATTCCCAGTCAATTGCTTAATAATTTCGGGAATTACTTCAAAAAGATCTCCTACAATTCCGTAGTGAGCAACATCAAAAATAGGGGCATTTATATCATTGTTAATAGCTATGATAACATCAGATGATTTCATACCTGCAAGATGCTGAATAGCACCGGAAATACCGCAGGCAATATAAACCACCGGATTTACAGTCTTTCCTGTTTGTCCAACCTGATGCGGATAATCAATCCAGCCGGCATCCACTGCCGCCCTTGATGCACCCAGTGCACCGCCAACAGCTTCTGCTAACTCTTCAATAAGTGCAAAGTTTTTCGGATCCTGTATTCCCCTTCCCCCGGAAACAATAATATCGGCATCCTGAAGATTTACATGTTTTCCTTCGCCTTTAATGAAATCAAGAATCTTTAATTTAGATTTTGGAATGAAAAGATTATCAAACTTTACAACCCTGCCTTTATGATTTTTTCCAACTTTCTCAGCTTCTTCCATGACTTTGTGTCTTACAGTAGCCATCTGTGGTCTGTGCTTATCACACATGATGGTAGCCATTATATTTCCACCAAAAGCAGG
>JALTGJ010000452.1 GCA_027077185.1 Spirochaetales bacterium
CATATTACTTGAGGGAACAAGCTTGTATTTCATATTGCAAAAATATCCACATTATATTCTGAAATAATTTTATCTACTGTAAGAAGTGTTAAATTCTCCACAATTATACCTGCAATATATAATTTAATAGTTTGTCCACGTTTATTCATTCTATTCCTTAGTTGGTTAAAAACGCCATTTCATCTTATTTGTAATTAAAAATATTTTCAATCATTTCCTTTTTTATTGTCCTGTAAACATAATAATCAGAATCAATTGTTATAATTTTCTTAATGTTTAATTTTTCCGATAATACAACAAGTGATGCATCTGCAAGATCCATGGGAACATCAGAATATTTCGTTGATAATTCAATTATTCTACCAATATTTTCATTTTCTATGGCCTCTAAATTTACTCCACCTAACTGAATCCAGGTTAAAAAATCTATCTGAGTCTGGACATTAAAATCTAACATGTGTGATATTTCTGTTACTACAGGCCAGGTAGTGGTCAATATACCATTATAATTTTTAAGAAAATTTTTGATTTTCTTATGATATCTATCATTTTTATTAAATAAAGCTATTATAGGACCTGCATCAATGAGAGTATTTTGCATTTAGTTTATCCTTCAATTTAGCTTTATAGGATTGGGATAGATCATTCTCACTTCCATATCTTCCAAAAAAGGATTCTCCTATCTCATAAGGTGTTTTTTTCTGTATATGCCTTGCATAATACTCAACAATAGCTTTTTTGATGATTTCAGTTTTTGTTGCATTTTCAACTTCTTTAAGTAGAGCAAGTTTATTGTCTATATCTTCATTTAATCGTATTGTGGTCATTAGTAATACCCCGTATTACGTATAGTAATACTGTTTTACAGGAAAGTCAAATTTTTATGAACATAACGCCTAAACGACCAGCACCGTCACAGGAGCTTACGACGAGAAGGCGTTCGCGTCCATTTGTTGTTATCAATTCCTCAATTTATTTCTCTTTGAATATCATCAGTATAATAAGTGATTATAATCAGAATGCGTTCCAATCCAAACCCACTGGACATCACCAGATACAGGAGCACCAATTGCCCTATAATGTAAACCAATACGAACACTTCTATATTTTCCATGATAAACTTTTTTAAAATGAAGTGAAGGATGCTTCGGATTCTTCTTCAATAAAGAATAATTAGACTTTGCATGGTTTGTATTTTTTGTGGTAGTGCATCAAAACACTGCCACAACCTGGTTGATGCATAATGTTTCAAATTTCTCTTACTTTCCCTGATTTATATTCAGCAATTGCTTCTTTCGCAAATGCATCCAGTTTCCCGATACATCAGGGGGTTTCTTAAAACAATTAAAGTTTTTCTGTATTCAAATATATACAATATATAAGATTTTCTTTCCTGTCCTATTTTGGACTTCCAAAAAGCATGACCTTTCATAGAGACCATTCGTAAATCGTCTCTATGAAACGGAACATCTGTTATCCTAATAACCACAACAGCGCCTCCGGCAAATATACCACTACGTCCAAACATTTGAGATCTCAAAAGTGCCAGTTGGATATACAGGTCAAGTAATCTGGAAAGGAGGGGTATACAATTGGGGGGATGAAGATTACTATAGATAGTAGAATTATTGAGTATTAAAAGTGGAGGAGAGATATGAAAAAAGGAATTAAAAAAAAAATTACCATCATAATGGTTGTGTTGGTTATAAGTTTATCTTCATGTGATCTATTTTGTAGTAGTTCAGATTCTGAGGTACCGGTACTAACAATCAGTATAGAAAATCCAATAGGAGTCGGAGAAGAGTTAAATGCGATTAGTAGTGAAGATGGTTGGATATATATAGTTCCGGAGGATACAGCAGCAACAATATCTGACCTGGATTTTGTAATTGTATCCGGAGATGGTGTATCCGCTGAAGTTGAAGCAAGAGTAATAGTCAATATAGACACAGCAGGATTATCAGAAGGCAGGTATATGGCCTATGCAGTAGATTTAGTTGAGAATATATCTGTTCCATCAGGAGTGATAATCCTTACTGATCAAAGAATACCTGTATTAACAAATGTTACAGAAGGATCAATCCAAACAGGAGGGGCAATATTATCAACAAGTGATGAGGACGGCTGGTTGTATTTATTACCTGAAGGAACGAATCTGACAGTAGAGGGATTAGAATCAGCAGTTGATGGAGGGAATGGATTAAAGAAGGAAGCAACAGCAGGAGTTGAAGTGACTTTTGTTACTACTGCTCTTAGTGAAGGTAATTATTTTGTATGTGCAATAGATGATGCAAATAATATATCAATTCCTTCAGCAATAATACTCATTAGCTCTACAGCACCTAGTGTAAGATTCTATAATGATTGGTCCGGGACCGAAGTGGATTCTATATTATTGACAGTAAGTGGCAATCCTCAACAATCGAATATATTATTAGTGAATATATCTGAAGCTGGGTATTCTCAATACTTTAACTTAGAAGATTATGCTACAGTCTTGGAATATCCTGAATACATTAGTGTTGAAGTCCATGTAACAGTTGGCTCAACATTTAGCCGATTAGATATTGGACCAATATTGTACGGCAAGAACTATACATATGAACTTTTTAATAATGTTTTAAATGAAGATTAGTTCTTTTTCTCACGTCAAATTGGAGGGAACGCCAAAAAAATAAACCTATTAAGATTTGTGTTTTTCTTACTATCCTAATAACCACAACAGCTGCAAAAACCCCTGCAAGCAAATTGGTACCAGTACCTCCGGCAAAGATCCCGCTAAGCCCGAATATTTTTGATCCTAACAGTACCAGAGGGATGTACAGCGGAATGTGTCATCTATCTTGACATATAGGGGAAGGGGGTTTTGATAAAGACGGGAACCTTGGGTTTATTCTATTTTCTCCCACCCTGCTGATCCACCTATCTTAAAATCAGAGTTAAGAGAAAACAAAGAACTGGTTAAAGTAAAAAATGATATTATTTCATAGTTCTATACTTAATGATTAAAAATACAAAAAGGCCAGCGTTACCGCTGGCCTGGATTTGAAGTGTGGAACTGAAATCAGTACGACCTATTTAAGGGGACTGATCAGAAACCAGACATCCTTTACCTGATGGCCATTTATATCGCCCTGCATCTTATCGTTGAAAAAATAATAGAGGGGATTACCGTTGTATGTGGTTTGAAGCATGCCGTCATCACGGGTAATAACACCAAAATCAGAGGAATTGAGACCAGAAGGTACAACGGAATTTTCCGTGTAGAATACAGGCCATTTCATCAGACAGTCTCCTTCACAGTTGCTCAGATTTTCATTATCCTTGGCGAAGATATAGAGGCTTTTGCCAGTACCGTCTGTCAGGTAATTACCGAAGTTGCTGTCGGAACCGATAGCTACGTCGAAACCTCCGGCTGGCACGGTGAACCAGGAATCTTTTACGCGATCACCATTACGTTCTCCAGGTTTTTTATCTGCAAAGAAATAATATAATGGCCAACCTTTATAGCTTGTCTGCTTTTCACCATCGGCTCGGGTGATGGTGGTAAAATCAGAGGTTTCAACAGAGGGATCAAGATTTTTAAGTTCCGAATAAAAGATAGGCCAATTGTTCAGGCAGCCATCGGTACAGGCGCTGTTACCTCTTACATCTTTAGTGAAGTAGTACAGTGTCATACCCTTGCTGTCGGTTAGATGACCTATCCCTTCGTCGTTCATGGCCACAGTCACATCGAAGGATTCTTCCTGATGCCCTGATGCATAGCCCATGGTGGATACGAGGATCAATAAGACCCCTGTGATAATTCTGAGAAAATTTGTTTTCATATTTGCCTCCTTGACAGTAAATGATACTTTATATAACGTTCAAAGAGACTTGTTGGATGTGGGGGCATGAAAAAAAGTGCAGGAAGAAGGAAAATCATCTGGGAACCATAGGGAAGAGGCCCGGATGCGTATGCTGGGAATCGCTGTAGGAGATCACCAGGCCCTGGAGAAGCTCTACGATTTGTACTCCTCTTATCTCTATTCACTCATTTTAGGGATGCTGCGACAACAGGAACTCTCCGAGGAGATCCTCCAGGATGTATTCATTGCTACCTGGAAGAAAGCTGGCAGCTATTCTCCAGAGAAAGGTTCGGTCCTCTCCTGGCTTATCAGAATTACCCGCAATAAATGCATCGATGAAACACGTCGTCGAGACCGACGTCCAGAGACTACAGACGATGGAGTTTTCAGCTTTATGGCAGATGATAGGCAAAAGGGGCCTGAAGATCTGATTGTGGAAAGCTGGAAGAGAAAACACGTGCTTGAAAGTCTCAATACTTTGGGAGATGAGGAGCAGCGCTGTCTAAGATTATCGTATTTTGACGGTTTATCCCATGGTGAGATCTCTGAACTTTGCGAGTATCCCCTAGGATCGGTAAAAACCTATATCCGTCGGGGAATGAAAAATTTGACGAAAAAACTGAAGGAACAGTTGACATTGTAAAATCCGTGTATATTGGATTTTCGTAATATTATAGGGAGCAATACGCATAGAGGTGCATATGTCTGAAATAAAACATAACAGTGGGAGTCATTCCTATTCTGATGATATAATAATTGATTACTGCCTGGGTGAGCTATCTGGATCTGATCTGGAAAATTTTGAAAATCACCTTTTATCTTGTTCTTATTGCTCCAGGAGGGTAAACGATTACAGTGCCACGTCGGAAAGTCTGGTGTTGTCTCTCCATCCCGTAGCTCCTCCGGCTCGGATTAAGAATCAAATATTTGCAGCAATCGGTAAAACACAAAAGGATCGGGAAGGATTCCTTACTGCACAAACCGCTCAAAGAAACCGCTTCCCTAAGGAACTACCGCAGCGCAAAGGAATTTTTCTCCCCATGCCCCTGGTAGCGTCTCTAATTTTTGCTCTTATAGGGTCTTTGTCCCTAAGCCTGATATTAGGCTTGAATTCAACCGATGGGAATTTCACGGAAGTCGTTGCTTTGGTGAAGGACGATAGCGGAAACAATGGCGGTGTTCTCCTGATAGATACTAAGAAACAACGCGGCCGTCTTATCATTCAAAAACTCCCGGCTTTACCTCCTGATCAAGACTATCAACTGTGGATAATCGATAGTGGCAAGCGGGTGTCGGCCTCGGTTTTTGATGTTGACAGCAGAGGAAAGGCCGAAGTTTCTTTCCTATCCGATTTGCTTGCTAAACCGGATGTATCTTTCGGAATTACAATAGAACCTGCAGGAGGAAGTCCTCTTCCTACCGGTACAAGGGTAATTTTAGGGCAGCAAAATACATAAATGCTCAGGATATGAAGAACGACGATTTGAGCTGCAAACCGCGTCTATGCATCTCTTCTTATAATTCAAATCCAACAATCAGAATTATACCACACTTTTTGTCAATTCCAGTGATTTGTTAAGTCTTTCTTCATTTCTATTTTCTTATTTCATCCCATTCCGGATTTTCCCTCGCTGGAATAGAATTCATTAATAAATCAAAATTTTTCAGTGTATCTTTCCTTTTACTTTTTAATTCATTCCTAAAAAATCTATTCGTTTCTAATTCTGCAAGTTCTTTTGTAAAAGTATATAGAGCAAACTGATTTATAGAAACTCCCTGTAGTAAAGCAAATTTTTCAATCCTTTCTTTAAGATCCTCAGGAACCCTTATTGTCATGACATTCCTATTTTTTTTCATGATTACTCCTCCATTTGTATAAGAAATCACTGGGGGTGATAATTTCGAATGAATCCAGAATCAGTTCATTACCTATTGTAAAATCCTTTATATTTTTAGTAATTAAGTATCTGCTTCCACTATTGAAAGCCAACTCAGCAAATATGTTATCCTTTTCATCTTTTAGGTTTGGTCGCCATAAATAATTCATCACAAATGGCTCAGATACTAATGCAATAAATTCTAATACTGTATCAATTTCATCTTCAGTTTTCCTAATAAAATCTATTGTTCTCTTTCTTTTTAAAACATCCTGGTATTCTTTATAAACAGGTATTGAGATCGCAAGAGATAAATCTCCTGTCCTTATCATCTTCAATATTTGATGTGATGCACCTGTACTGCTGTATAAGGCTTGAAATATTATATTAGTATCAACAGTAACCCTCACCTTGATGATGATAGCATATTTGCTTGCAGTATACAAGTTTCTAATTGTTTTCTTAGGGGAAAAAAGTCACTATATCAGAGGTCCGTGGGACTTCCATTACTTTTCCGCTTTTAGGCGGACAATTCATTATACTGTGCGGGGAGATAGAGCAAAAAGCACTCTTGACGATCCAATAGGATCATTATAGGATATAACCAATCATACAGGTTCTGTACTAAACAGATAATAGGGAAGCAGGTGAGATACCTGCGCGGTCCCGCCACTGTAATGGGGTTATGTTTCCAAAAAACCACTGACTGATAGCTTTTAAAAGTCGGGAAGGTGTAAACAGTTACTCCCCAGAGCCAGGAGACCTGCCTGTATGTATTTACCCGCTATTGGCCTGCGTGGAACAGACCAGGGTATGGATCCTATCTTATTCAGACGGCCCATATCCAAAAAACTTATTAATAAAGGAAGAGGATATGAGAAAAATTACAGGTTTCATTTTTATTTTACTCAGCATTGGTACATTTGCACTATTTTCAGAAGGTTCACGTGAAGCCCAGACAGTACAGAAGGATACGGGCATAACTATTACAGACTCCTTCAATAGAACTGTTACCCTTGAAAAACCTGCAGAGAGAGTTGTCTCAGTTGCACCAAGCATTACTGAAACTATTTTTGCCCTGGGGAAAGGGGATATTCTAAAAGGAAGAACCGACTATTGTGATTACCCGGCAGAAGTATCGGCTATACCCAGCATAGGAAGTTTGAAGGAACCTGATATTGAAGCAATTGCAGAACTTAATCCGGATATAGTTATTGCTTCGACCCATTTTACAGAAGAATCTGTAGATAAATTAACAGCCTTATCTATACCTGTAGTAGTTCTTGCAGATCAGGACAGCTTTGAAGGTGCTTATAAAATAATAGAAGATGTTGCTAAATTAATAGGAGCGGAATCTAAAGCAGCCGCTATTACAGGATCCATGAAAGAGACTGTTACCACTGTATTAAACAAAGTTAAGGGGAAGGAAACTCCTTCTGTCTATTATGTTATCGGTTTTGGAGAATATGGTGATTATACAGCTGGAGGTGATACCTTTATTAATCAGATTATTGAAATGGCAGGAGGCAACAATATTGCATCCGGTATAAAAGGATGGTCCTTCAGCCTTGAGCAAATTGTTGAATCAGACCCGGATATTTTAGTATGTTCAAAATACTGGAATGCAAAAGATTCTATAATGAAAACTAATGGTTATAAAGATCTCAGGGCAGTAAAAGATGGTAATCTTTTTGAGATAGATAGCAATATGCTCGATAGGCAGGGACCCAGACTGGCAAACGGTCTTCTTGCACTTGCAAAAATAATTCATCCGGATCTGTTTTAATACAGAAATGCTGTCGGAAAACAGGAAAAAATATTTTTTTTTACTACTTATTCTAACTCTCCTGGTATCTATTGTGATTGCGGGGTCACTTGGTAGTGCCAGGATATCTTTTAGCAGTATTGTTAAAATTATTACAAATCCTTTAACTGTAAGTATAGAGGGAGTAAAGGAAACTTCAAGAACAATTGTCTGGAAAATCAGACTTCCCAGAATTATACTTACAGTTCTTGTTGGGATGGGCCTGGGAGTTAGCGGTGCTGTATTTCAGGGTATATTTCGGAACCCCATGGCCAATCCCTATATTTTAGGAGTTTCTTCCGGAGCCGCTTTTGGTGTTACTCTCGGAATGGTTATGGGATTGCAGGTTTCGTTTCTTGGTATGGGAGCCATACCTCTTTCTGCATTTATTGGAGCTATAGGCGCATCAATAGTTGTGTTCCTGATTTCCGGAGGAGGAAGAGAAATACTTCCTCTCCTTCTTTCCGGAATTGCGATGGGTTTTTTTCTTTCTGCTTTAATGTCTCTGCTAATGTATTTTAACCGATCCCAACTGGAAAATATTGTGTACTGGACTATGGGCAGTTTCAATGCAGCTAACTGGCAGAAGGTTTTTATAATTGCACCTGTTATTTTTGCAGGATCTATATTTTTAATTATTTTTTCCAGAGATTTAAATTTAATGGTAATGGGAGAGGATTCTGCAAAAAGTCTTGGCCTCTCTGTAAAAAAATCCAGGCTTATATTTCTTCTTGTCTCGACACTTATTACGGCAAGTGCTGTTTCAGTCAGTGGGGTAATTGGTTTTGTAGGTTTAATTGTTCCCCATGCTATGAGAATAATAACCGGACCGGATCATAGGACATTGATTCCTTACAGTATGGTTGGAGGTGCAATTTTATTATTGGTATCGGATACACTGGCAAGAACAATTATTGCACCAACTGAAATACCTGTGGGAATAGTAACTTCTCTTCTGGGCGCTCCATTCTTCCTTTTTCTTTTAAACAGAATGAGGAACCCAAAATGATAGATGAAGTTGTTATTGAAACAAAAAATCTTAACTGGGCCTACAATGGAACTAAAGTACTTGATAATGTCTCCATCGATATTAGGTTCGGAACTTTTACCGGAATTCTTGGTCCCAATGGAGCTGGAAAAACAACTTTTCTAAAACAGATACTAAACCTACTCCCTGTAGAAAAAAAATCAATTCTAATTAGAGGGAAAGATATAAGAACCTATACACGAAAGGAACTTGCCCGAATAGAAGCCTATGTTCCTCAAAATATGAAAATAGATTTTAGTTTTACTGTAGAACAGATTGTCATGATGGGGAGAACTCCCTTTCTGGGAAGATTCGATAGAGAATCCGAAAAAGATTTACAGATTGCAGAGTGGGCAATGAAAGAAACCGGTGTAATAAAATTTAAGGATAAACTTATAACACATCTAAGTGGAGGCGAGCTACAAAGGGTTGTTATTGCAAGAGCACTAACCCAGGAACCAATAATAATGGCCCTGGATGAGCCTACAAGCCATCTGGATATTCATCACCAGATTAACATTCTGGCAATTCTGCGTACACTTGCAAAAAGAGAGGGACTTACAATAATTGCTGTACTTCATGATGTAAATCATGCTCTTGAATATTGTGATAATCTTTTTTTATTGGATCAGGGAAAAATAGTTAAATCCGGAACACCTGAAAAGGTTATTACCCCGAAAGTTATGAAAGATATATATAATTTAAATGTGGAAATAACAAAAAATCCTCTTACAGGGAATCTATACATGATCCATGATTACACTTAAGAAGGAATTGCAAATAATGATCAGATTATTAATTACGGGTGGAATAAAATCTGGTAAAAGCTCATATGCTTTGAAACGTGCAGAATTATTATCCGGGAGGAAAAACTTTCTGGCAACCGCCATCCCCTTCGACAAAGAGATGGAAGAGAGAATAAAAAAACATAAAAAAGAGAGGGGAGCTGAATTCTCTACAATTGAGGAATCTATAAATATACATCTATATTCAGAAGATAATATTATTCTTGATTGCATAACTGTATGGATGAATAATCTTTTTTTTAAAGGAAGAGAGAAGGAATGGGAGAGTATCCTTAAATCGTTTCTAATAAAAAATGACAAAAATATTATAGTTGTTACAAATGAAGTAGGCCTTGGGAATGTTCCCATGGAACCAGTTGCCCGGAAGTACAATGAATATCTGGCTGCGGCAAATAAATTGATTGCAGAATCCATGGATGAAGTTGTCTTTATGGTTTCAGGCTTACCCTTATGGGTTAAGGGTTGTGAGAAATGAAGAAAATGTACAATTCATTTCTAACTACTCTGGGGCTAATCTGTAGAGTTCCCATTCCTTTAAAATATAAGATAAATTTTTCGTTTTTTTCCTTCTTCTTTCCCCTTGTCGGAATAATTACATCATTTTGGGTAATTGGAATATATTTTCTTTCAAATTCTATTTTTAGATTAACAGGAATTACAGTAATAATAATTTTATTTTTCCAATACCTGGTTTTTAACCTGTTTCATTTTGACGGTCTTCTGGATTGTGCAGACGCTTTTTTGTTTAATACATCAAAAGAGAGACGTTTATCAATACTGACAGATAAAAGAACAGGTTCCTTCGCCATTTTTTCCGGAGGAATATATCTGCTTCTAAAATTCTATCTGCTCAATGAATCCATATCAATAATAAATAGCAGCAATTTAGGTTTACTCTGGGTTGTAGTGCTGTTTTTCTACCCTCTCTCCGGGCGGATAGCAGGTGCCATTATGCCAGCTGTTATCCCCCCTGCAGAAGATCCGGGGCTTGCTGAACTGCTTAAGGGATATTCAAAAGTTTTGGTTATTTCCGGTATTACCCTTTCTCTTTTAGTTTTTCTGGGGTCAATATATTTAGTTACAGATAATTTATTATCTATTGCCACTATATTTATCCCTTTTTCAGGTGCTTTTGCCGGTGGAATAGCTGTATCTCTACTTTCATACAAACTTGTAGGAGGTTACACAGGAGATTCAATTGGACTAACCATAGAAACAGGAGAGCTGTTTTACCTAATAATTACTGCAGAATTATTAAGGAGATTATTCTGAATACAAAACCAAAAAAAGCACTTTCTCTTATGATCCAGGGAACAGCTTCCAATGCAGGTAAAAGTATAATTACAGCAGGCCTGTGTAGATTGCTGACTCAGGAGGGGTATTCAGTTGCTCCTTTTAAGGCACAGAATATGTCAAATAATTCTGCAGTTACCCTGGATGGAAAGGAAATAGGAAGAGCCCAGGCTCTTCAGGCCAGAGCCTGCAATATATATCCGGATGTTAGAATGAATCCTGTACTTTTAAAACCCTCTTCAGACAAAGGATCACAGGTAATTTTAAACGGAGTGCCCGCTGGAAATATGACAGTAAAAAATTGGAAAGAGTTTAAACGGACAGCAAGAAAAGTAGTAGAAGAAAATTATGACAATCTGGCATTGGAATACGATATAATAATTATTGAAGGGGCGGGCAGCCCTGCAGAGGTTAACCTGAAGGAAAATGACATTGTAAACATGGGAATGGCTAAATATGCCAATGCTCCTGTTATAATAATTGGTGATATAGACAGAGGAGGAGTATATGCCTCCTTTATTGGAACCATGGTTATCTTCGAAGAGTGGGAACGAAATCTGGTAAAAGGATTTATTGTAAATAGATTTCGAGGGGATGAATCTCTTCTAAAATCTGCACATGACTACCTTTTTGAATATACAGGAAAAAAGGTGTTGGGGACTGTCCCCTTTATCCCCAACCTGAATCTTCCTGAAGAAGATTCTGTTTCGTTAAAAAACGGATCATACTTTCAAAATTATGATAATAATTCACCTTTTAAAATTGCACTTATCGATCTTCCCTATATTTCCAATTTCACCGATATTGATCCCCTTCGTATGGAGGATGATGTCGAAATACAGCTAATCAGCAGGAGTGAAGATTTAAACAGTAATTTTTCCGCAGTTATAATACCGGGAAGTAAAAATACAGCAGGGGATCTACAGTGGTTAAAAAAGAATGGTTTTCAGTCTAAGCTGAAAACTCTGGAAAAAGGAGGTTTATCTATTGTCGGAATTTGTGGAGGTTTTCAGATGCTTGGAAAAACAATATCGGATACTAATCATGTAGAGTCTTCGGGAACTATCAAAGAGGATTCCTTTAAGGGGCTTGGTTTGCTGGATATTGAAACATCCTTTCATTCGGACAAGCAGCTTAAACTTAGAGAGTCCATACATATTCCCTCAGGCTGCAGTATTTCCGGATATGAGATCCATCATGGAGTTTCAAGAATAAACTCAGGGGGAATAATTATAAATTCCGGGGATGGTCTGCTGGGATCAAAATCTCCTAACGGTAGAGTTTGGGGAACATATCTTCATGGAATTTTTGATAATGACAGATTCCGGTTGTGGTTTTTAAACTCCTTACGCAAGGAAAAGGGATTACCCCTATCTGCTAAGCCTTCCTATATCTATGATATAGACAAATCATTGGACAGACTTGCAGATGTTTTACGGGTAAATATAGATCTTGATCAGATAAAGTTAATAATAGGTTTGGATTAGGATTAAATAATGAAGAATTATATTCTGTTATTTATTGCCATTGGGCTGGATTTTATTTTGGGTGATCCTTCTATCCCAATACATCCTGTGCGTCTAATGGGAAATCTTATTTTAAAAATTGAGAATCTTCTGTATAATTTAAACATTTCAAAAAGAGTTTCCGGATTTTTTGGTGTTAGTATATCTCTGTTCACTGTAATTATTTTATTTTTTATACTGAATTACCTTTTGGGTTTTATACCTTTTGGTAAAGAAGCTTTAAGCGTTCTTATATTTTATTTTACCATTGCAATTAAAGATCTTGCTGTTCATGGTCTAAGAATAAAAAAAGCATTGGACATTAATGATATACCATTAGCAAGAGAAAGAGCTGGTATGATCCTGAGCAGAGATACAGAGAGCCTATCCAGGGAGAAGATAATAGCAGGAACTATTGAGAGTATGAGTGAGAATTCATCCGATTCAATAATTGCCCCTGTTTTCTGGGGTTTGATTTTGGGACCTGCAGGAGCCCTTGTCTACAGACTTATAAATACTATGGATGCAATGTGGGGATATAAAAATGAAAGGTTTATTGATTTTGGAAGAACGGCGGCAATTCTTGATGATATTGTAAACTATATCCCTGCACGACTAACTGGTGTACTTATCTGTTTAGCTTCAGGATTGATAAGGTTTGATTCTGGGAAAAAGCCGAAGAACCCCCTAATTACAAGCTGGCAAATTATGATTCGGTACCATGGTAATACAGCCAGCCCTAATGCCGGTTACCCTGAGGCAGCAATGGCAGGTGCACTTGGTCTGCAATTAGGCGGGAAGGCTTCTTACTTTGGAAAAATAATAGAAAAACCTGTAATTGGTGAAAATAAAAGAGATCCTGAAACCCAGGATATTACCAAATCATTAAAAATAATTGCATTTACTGTTATTCTGTTTATTATAACTGCCGGTATTATCATTTTACTAAAAAAAACCGGAAGTTTATTCAGTCAACTTCCGGTTTAGTGTATTACATTGAATTAACAATGACTATTTATCTCTTGCTATAAGCATTGTTTTGGGATCAAGCTTTAGTGTCATATCTTTTGGTTCAAGAACATCATGATCTTTTATAACCTGCAGACTAACATGGTCACCTTCATATTTAAGGGTAATTAGAACATCAAGATCATCAATTCTGTTTTCCAGATCTTCAGGCACTCCATTTGTATTAAATACAGGATTTTCCCCTTTTAAAGAAACACTGAACCATAACTCAATATTTGCTTCTTTTGCAAATGTTTTTAATTTATCAAAATCATCCTGAGAAATTTCTGTAATATTATAACCATCGAATATTACAGAATCTGCTTTGAAATTGCCGTCAGTCATCATTGCTTTTAAACTTACAAGGACCTGATCAATAGTAGTTCCCTGACTGTTAAAATTCATTATTACTCTGTTTTTTATAATTTCATCATGAATATCTATTGCATTTTCGAGATTACGTTTTTTTGCTATCTCTTTAAAAATATCCTCATACCAATTTATAATATGATCAACTTTCTGTGAAAAGGATACATGAATTACATGTTTTTCTCTAAAGAGCTTATCTGTTGCTATATGCACAAGACATGCTGTTTTTCCTACTCCTTTTTTTGATGCAAGTACACCTATATGACCTTTTCCAAGGCCTCCGTTAATTGATTTCTCAAATACCCTCAAAGGGCCTCTTTCGTTTAATTCAGATCTAACCATTAATATATTCCTCCTAAAAGAACCTATTTACCAGATTCTTTTTTTCGTTTCTCTTCATAGTCTTTAATAAGTTCTTCAGAAATCCCCTTTGGTACCTTTCCGTATTTTAGAAACTCCATAGAGAATTCTGCCTTTCCCTGAGTAAGAGAACGGAGTGCTGTTGAGAATCCAAACATTTCACTTAAAGGGACTTCTGCATCAACGCTGGAAAATGTTCCTTCATCTGCAGAACTGATTATTATTCCTCTTCTCTGATTTACCGAACCAAAAACATTTCCCTGAAACTCTGTTGGACCTTCAATAGAAACTTTCATAATTGGTTCAAGTATAACCGGCTTTGCTCTGGAATATGCATCTCTGAAAGCTCCTCTGGCAGCGAGCTGGAATGCCATATCTGAAGAGTCAACTGAATGAGACTGTCCGTCATTAATGGTTACCTTTACACCTACAATGGGGAAGCCAATTAAAGAGCCCTTGTTCAGAGAAGATTTGAAACCCTTATCACAAGCGGGAATATATTCTGTTGGGATAGCACCACCCTTAATCTTGTTAACAAACTCATATTCACCTTCGGAGAGGGGTTCCATAAATCCGGCTATTCTACCGTACTGACCGGATCCACCGGACTGCTTTTTATGAGTATAGTTAAACTCTGCCATTTTACTAATGGCTTCTCTATATGCTACCTGGGGTTTCCCAATTTCAACCTCAGCATCATACTCACGTTTCATTCGTTCAACATAAACCTCAAGATGAAGCTCTCCCATTCCCTGAATAATTGTCTGATTCGATTCGGGATCAACAAAGGTTCTAAAGGTAGGATCTTCTTTTGTAAACCTGTTTAAAGCCTTTGCCATATTATCCGCTGCTTTTTTATCTTTTGGAGCGATAGAAAGACTAATTACAGGAGCCGGAACAAACATACTTGTCATGGAATAATTTAGACCATTTTGAACAAATGTGTCTCCGGAAGCACAATCTACACCAAATAATGCTGCAATATCTCCATGTTCTGCTTCTGTAATATCTTCCATATGATCAGAATGCATTTTTATCAGACGACCGACCTTGAATTTTTTTCTGCTTCTTGTGTTGTAGAGTTCACTGCCTTTTTTTATAATTCCCTGATACACACGAATGTATGTAAGCTGTCCATACTGTCCGTCTTCAAGTTTAAAAGCCAGGGCAACATTTGGTTTGGTTTCGTTTGACTCCAGTATAACTTCATTTTCATTATTATCAAGATCAAGTGCAATATTCTTTATTTCAGTTGGATCAGGTAAATATCTTGTTGTTGCATCCAGGAGAGCCTGAACTCCCTTGTTTTTGTATGCAGAACCTAAGCAAACAGGTGTTAATTCCTGTGAAAGTGTTCCCTTACGAATGGCTGCATGGATTAGTTCTTCAGTAACATTTTCCTCCATCATAGCTTCCATTAATTCATCAGAAAACATAGAAACTGCATCAAGCATTTCCTCATGTTTTTCTTTTGCATCTTCCAGAAGCTCTGCAGGAATATCAGTTATTTCAATGTCCTCACCATCAGGTCCGCGAAAGTAAACAGCTTTCATTGTTACCAGATCAATTATGCCTTCATGCTTATCTTCCAGACCTATAGGAAGCTGGATCATAACTGCATTGTGACCTAGTTTTTCGATTAACTGATTTTTAACCTTAATAGGATCTGCCCCTGTACGGTCGCATTTATTAACAAATGCTATTCTTGGAACATTGTACCTTTTCATTTGCCTGTCTACAGTAATTGACTGTGACTGAACACCAGCTACAGAACAAAGTACCAGCACTGCTCCGTCTAAAACTCTTAATGCCCGTTCAACTTCAATAGTAAAGTCGACATGTCCAGGGGTGTCAATGATATTAATATCATAGCCCTTCCAGTTAACGCTGGTTGCAGCAGAAGCAATTGTTATACCTCTCTCTTTTTCCAGCTCCATTGAGTCCATTGTAGCACCAACACCATCTTTACCACGAACTTCATGGATAGAATGAATCCTTTTACAGTAAAAGAGTATACGCTCTGTTAAAGTTGTTTTTCCGGAATCAATATGGGCACTAATACCAATATTTCTCATTTTAGAAATATCTGTTTTCATAGAAAATTATACCTCGCAATTTATAGATAGCCCTCAATTTCCCTTGAAGGCTCTGGGTTCTAATGTTATAATTGAACTGTTTAAGAAAAGAACTTAAAGCAGAATCAGCCTGACTTACTATTCAGCCTGGGATTCTACCGTAATAGCAGGTAATATTCAATCCCTTTAGTCATGATATAGAAAAAATATAGTATCCTGGTAATATTTGATTTTTGTTTAAGGCAGGAGATTTAATATAAATGAGTGTTGCTCATACTGATCTTCTTTTAGAGGCAGGAATATTAGTTAATAAAGCGGTTTCTGTAGAGGGAATTAGTAATATTTTAGTAGAATATGCTAACAGCGGGCTAAAACCGGATCTTATTTGTCTATATCAATACGAAAATGCAAATGATTCCAATATGAAGCTGGGGATAAAAAGAGGATTTGCTTCGCCTCCTGAATATATTTTACATGAATCAGAGTTATTCAGTTTCCTTCTTGAATCACAAGAGCTTGTATGTCTTAATACCCTAAAAAAAAGTCCTTTTGAGGATATGATACTATCCGATCAAATGGAAAGTGGTTTGGCAGTAGCTGTAAATATTGCTGAAATAGAACTGAGTATCCTGATTATAAATTCCAAAAAATCCTTTTACTTTGGAAAAAATGAATTACAGTATCTTGAAGATTTATGTTTTATCATAGGAAAACAAAAACTTAAGCAGGAGTAAACAGTGAAGTTTTTTGAAATGGTATTCAATATTTTGTCGGTACCTATACTAATAGTCTCAGCAGGAATAGTCTGCTTAATAATTTTACTGCTGTTATATTTTATAAATAAAAAACAGATTACAGAAATTATCAAAGACCAGCTTGAAAGTTTGGATTCCTCTAAAACTAAAATTTTAATTGAAAAATCAAATTTTATAATGCTTTTTTTTGGTCCTTATTTAGAAAAATTATCAATAAAATATGGGGTTAATCTTCCTGTTCTTACAGGTCTTGATGATCTATGGATTAAGCAGATAAGTAGAAAAAAATCCAAAAAGTCAGTATTAAAGGTTCTTAAATATTCACCTGAGAAGGGGCTTTTTACTATATTGAAGGCCTCTCTGGAGAATGAGAAGCTTCAGGTTCCTTTAATGGAATGGATTGATAAGAGTGGAGAGTTTTTGGTCCTCAGGAAAATTGCACTTTCCTGTAATGGGGAACCCTTTGACGGTAAGGCTGCATTGAAGCTGTTTAGCAATGACATTTCAGAGTTAAACGAAATGCTTGGAGATTATGAGTGGAAGATCAGATTTTTTGCAATAAACATTATTGTTCACGATACATCCGACAGCAGTCTTAGTTCTGTTTGGGCCGGCTTTAATGATCCAGGTGTATTTGTTAGAATTGTTCCGGTTCGATTATTACAAACTGATAACAGGGAAAAACTATATTCCACTTTGAAATATCTGTTATTAAATGATCCCTCCTTTGATGTTAGAAACGCAGCCAGGGACCGAATTTCCTCAGATCTTCAGGACCTGTATAAGATAATTCCTTCAAAGTTAACAATTACCCAGAAACTACATTTAATCGAACTTATGGATCCCCTGTCAAAGCAGGATGAAAATCTTGCTCTGGAGCTATTAAAGTCCGGGAATAAAGAACTTGAGTTATATGCATCCAGATTTTTATTAAAAAATGGATCATTAAAAAGACTCCTTGGTTCAGCGGATATTGGCTATTCAAAAGGTTTTGAAGATATTTATTCCACATTACAAATTGCTGTAGGAGTAAATACTACTTCCTTTATTGACCTGTCTGAAAATAATATTTCAACTGGATCATTAATTATTTCTTCAAGAATCCTTATAAAAAATGGTAACAGGCAGTCTATAAGCAGCTTGCTTCAAAAATCACTGGAAAGAAGCAATGGGAAGGAAAAAATACAGCCTTTTAAAGAATTATATGAAAATTCCATTCTTTGTACCTGCAAAAGAGGGACAGATGAAGCTCTTGAGCTTTTAAATACTGAATTGCTCAGGCGAAGATATGATAATTCTTTTCAGAAATGGGTATTAGCAAAACTTCCTGTTAACAGGGAAAATATTTTTGCTCCCACCCTTATTAGCTTTCTTAAAGATGATAAATATAATACAT
>JALTGJ010000453.1 GCA_027077185.1 Spirochaetales bacterium
TCTTCAAAAGATACTGAGCTGGCAAAGATAGCTGCAGATAATGGTATAATTAGTATTATTTATACTAACATTGACAAGGACGGCACTATGGACGGCCCGGATATAGAAAGCAGTATTCGCATAGCAGAAATCTCAAATTTACCAGTAATAATATCCGGGGGTATAAGCAGCAATAAGGATTTTCAAAAAATTGCAGAATTGGAACATCCTGGAATAGCAGGGGTTATTACAGGTAAGGCTTTTTATGAGAAAAAAATAGACCTTCAGGAAAGCATTGGTAAATATCAGAAAATTTATGCAAATGGAGGGGAATGGTAATGGATCTAATTCATAAAATACTCCCTTTGGTTATTAAAGACAGGCAGGGGCAGATACTGGAAGTTTCTCTCTCGAACGAAAAAGGGTTTAACAAAAGTCTTGAACGAGGGCATCTGTGGCACATCCATAAAGAAACAGGAAGACTTCTTCCCTATTCTGAGGATTCATTATTAAATATATCTGAACATAAAACCTGGTATGAGGCTCTTTTGAGTATCGGAAAAGACCATAATGATCAGCATGAACAAAGGGATCTCTTTAATTCTGATAATGGACAAAATGAAATACAGGATAAGTTTATTCCCGGTGCAGAGGTTGAAGCTTCAAATACTATTGCTGTTCTTGAACAGCTTGTTTTAGAACGAAAGCTGCAGTTGCCCCGAGGGTCATATACTACACACCTTTTTGAAAGCGGAGCAGAAAAAATCAGGAAAAAAACAGGAGAAGAGGCCATAGAATTAATTTTAGCTTCCAGCAGAGGCGAAATTATCTATGAAGCAGCCGATCTTATATACCATATGCTGGTTCTTCTTGCTTCGGAGAACATATTATTTTCTGAAGTTCTTGTAGAATTAGGTAAAAGGGCGGAACAGGGATGAAAAAGCCTTATCTTGAACGGTTAAAAGATGGTGTTCTCCTTTTTGATGGTGCCATGGGAACCATGATTTATGATTCTGGAGTTTTTATTAACCAGTGTTTTGAAAATGTAAATCTCAGTTCACCTGATACTATATTAAATGTTCATCGCAGGATGGCAGATGCCGGAGCTCAGGTTTTGACTACAAATTCATTCGGTGCCAACCCTATTAAACTAAAGACCTATGATCTGGAAGATAAAACAGAAGAGATAAATCTTAAAGCAGTAGAACTTGCAAGAGAGATAGCAGGTGATAGGCTGTATGTTGCCGGTTCGATAGGTCCGTCATCTGTAAGAATGGCGCCTATAGGGAATACTCCAAGGGAGGAAGTAGAAGAGGCTTTTCGAATCCAGATTTCAGCTCTCTTAAAGGGTGGAGTTGATCTATTGTTATTTGAAACATTCAGAAATTTGGATGAATTAATTCTTGCATGCCGTACTGCAAGGCTGATAGATAAAGAAATTGCTGTTCAGGCACAAATTAGCATTAGACCTGAAGAATCAGAGATTAATAAGAGAGCCTATCTTGACCTTTTTAAGCGGCTGGATGATGAAAAATCTATTGATATAGTTGGAATGAACTGTTCGACAGGTCCTGCAGATATGCTTGATATACTTAAGGAAATACAGGGGCGATTGTCCAAACCTTTTTCAATAATGCCAAATGCCGGATATCCCAGGGATATTGATGGAAGGCAGATGTATCTTGCTTCGCCGGAATATTTTGCCGAATACTCTCTTAAATTTCTCGATTCGGGAGTTTCTGTTATTGGCGGCTGCTGTGGAACCACTCAGGATCATATAAAGAAAATGGGAGAAGCTTTTCTTTCTCTTGATAAAGGAAGAAGAACTCAAATTAAAATTAAACAGGATGACGTTTTATCTATAAAAGAAATCCCTTTGGAAGAAAGATCTCTATTTGGGAAATCCCTTGCAGAAGGGACATGGGTAACTGCCATTGAACTGGTTCCTCCTGTCGGTACAAATTTAAGTTCCGTTTTAAAAAAATCAGAAAAATTATCAAATCATAATGTCTCTGCAATTAATATTCCGGATGGGCCAAGAGCTTCTTCGAGAATTTCAGCTTCACTTAGCGCTGTTGAAATATACCGGCTTAGCGGGATAGAGACTATTCCCCATATTTGCTGTCGGGATAAAAACTTAATAGGGCTTCAGTCTGAACTATTAAGTTCCCAGGCAGCTGGTTTGCGTAATTTGCTAATAATTACAGGAGATCCTCCAAAGGTTGGAAATTATCCAAATGTAACTGGAGTATTTGATGTAGACTCCATAGGATTAATATCTTTGGCGGCCAGCCTTAATAAAGGAATTGACCTGGGAGGGAAAAGTCTTCCTGAGCAAACTTCTTTTGTTATTGGTGCAGGTATAAATCCCACAGCACAGTTTATAGAAAAGGAGATCGAAAGAGCTTTTTTAAAAGCAGAAGCCGGTGCAGATTTTTTTATAACCCAACCAGTCTTTGATCTGGAGGTTTTAAGTAAATTCCTTAAAAAAATAAAGGATACAAATGTTCCTGTTCTTGCAGGAATCTGGCCCCTTGCAAGTTATAGGAATGCTCTTTTTCTAAATAATGAAGTTCCTGGTGTAAAAATACCTGAATATATTATGAAGAGAATGGAAAAACAGAAATCCAAAGAAGATGCAAGAGATGAGGGTATACTTATAGCAAGGGATTCTATTAAGCAGATGAAAGATAAAATTGCGGGTATTCAGGTTAGCCCTCCCTTTGGACGCATAGATACTGCCCTTGAGGTTATCGCCTGAGAAGTCTGGTAAAAGCTCTCAGGTGGAGCACTCTTTTGAGGGCTTAATTGCCTTCTGCTGAGGTTTTTTTTACTGCAGCAGAAGGGATATTATTATAAAATAAAACGATTTTTTCTCTTGTATGGTTTTGAGTCAGTTTTACATATAGTGTTTTTTCTTCTTTTTTATAGACCCAACCACTGGAATAGTACTGAAACCGGGTATCACTATTCCATTTAATTCCATTCATTTGAAGACTTTTAAAGGGTTCCACACCTTTAATAATCAGATGGTGTACACTGGATCTTGGGTATGTAAATTCAAATTTTGAAGTTGAATTATTTGAACTGAATGAAACTATATTTGCAACTGTCCAGACAGAAATATCAGAACCAGCAGTCCCCTGAAAATTTACAACATGCGGATAATACTCATTTGATATCAATTTTGAATAGAGTAAATCTGCTCCAAAGTAAGTTTTGCCCCTGGGTACCCCCTCCCGGTCAATAAACTCAGGAAAAAGGCCTTTATCATCTGATAGATTTAGTACACTGACAACCAGGCTTCTCCCAATACTTGTAAACAGCTCATTGGATTCCAGCATTCCAATTTTATAAAGTGTAATACCTGTTCTGATGGAAAGAGAAGTATTAAACAGATTATCTTTACCCTCTGAAAGGAAAAGACCTCCATTTATTCTTGTTAAAATGGGAAATATTTGTTCTTCAATAACAGAGTAAAGCCTCATAAGGCTTTTATATTGAGCTTTTTCATTCTGAACTGAATCATAATAAATTTCCACCATACCGGTCAGTACCGATGGTGTAAAATTTTTACTAAGGTCAATAGATTTGATAAATTTGGAAAAATCTGTATCCAGGGCAGATGAGGATATCCAGGATAGTTCCCTAAGAAGATCCTGATCCAGAAATAGAGACATATCTTCAGTTTTAAGTGCTGTGGAGATCTTTTTTTTGAGTTTATCATCCATTTTTATTCGTGAAAAATTAGTATTTACAATATTTCCCAGAAAAGGTGCACTTAGAAAATTAAATTCAGTTTCTTTATTTGAAATTTTATCTACAATATTTTCTACCTGGGCAAAGCGTTCTCTCTTTATACTTTCTGCAATAAAAGAACTAAGCAGATAATTATCCAGCCCGTATTTCCCATCAGATAAAAGCCATTCTCCTTTATCCTTGTTGTATCTGTTTTTTTGCCAGCCTTCATATGCTTCGCTTATGAAGTTTTCTACTGTAGATTCGTAGATATCTTTGGATACAGGATTTGATTTACCGAAAAAATAGAAATGAAGAGGATCAATATCTGAAATTTTATCTATGACAATAGAGGCTGTTTTATCTGCTAAGGGAATAATTAATGATCCTGCAGTTTGATCATAGTCAGAACCATTTTTTGTTGAAAACATATAGTTTTCACCTGCTACAGTATATGAATAACAGGGAAGATAAGATACCTGGTGAATGTCTGACATGAATTTAGAAGGCAGTATAAGGGTATCTGAAGAAGATCCTGTATACTCTATATCAAATACAATACTTCCGGATGGTTTTGTATTAATTTTTATTGATAGTGAGCTGGTAAATATAAGAGTAAAACCGGTTTCTGATACAGAATATGAGCTAAGCTCTGCAGTAGTTTTATTACCTTCCTTATGAAGGATCATTACCGGCTCTTTTGAAAGATTCATGATAAGTCCGGGAAGTAATAGCTTTACATTTGAAATACCATTTTTATTTAGACCCTGTTCTGAAGAGCCTGATAGTTGTAATTTGTCTATTTTAATATTAAAAAAGTTATCTCTGTTATTAAACTCAAGGAATAAAAGGAAAGCTGTAGTAAGCAGGAAAAACAGAGGTATTAAATAGTAAATTTTTTGTATTTTTGTATTCATTTTACGCATATTAACAATGAAAGATTAAAATATCAACGCCTTGTAAATTTTTAATTCAGACAGTATATTAGTCCTCTAAGGAAGCTGTATACCAGGGGTCCAAAATAACTGTCTAAAATAACAGAAATTTTGTACCTGATAATCGTTGTATGCATCTTGTTTTCAGCTTAAATTCAGCAGGGATATTCCATATAACCAGACTATAGGAGTAATTAGTGAGAATATTTGTATTAATACTGACTGTTTTTTCATTTTTTACTATGTGTACTACAACAAATTTAAAAAAAACTGAAGAAGATAAAAAAATTGAAGTTGATCTTGCACCTTATGAAAGTATAAGTTTTTATATGAGTGTCGGTGATCCACTAAAGGCTTTGAAGTCCTTTAAGGACGCATATTCTGAAAATCCTGAGAGTACAGAAACCAAAATTTTATATTCTTCCCTTCTTCTTACAGCAGGGAAACTGGATGAAGCAAGGAAGACCCTGAATGATATTCTTGCCGGGGAACCTGATAATATGGATGCCAGGTTTAATCTTTCTTTTTTGGAGGGTATGGCTGGTAATACTGATAAAGAGGAAGAACAGCTTAATATCATTCTAAAAAAAGATCCCGAAAATGCCAAAGCTTTATCTTCATTGGGAGAGTTGTACCTTACTTCCAAAGAATATGATAAGGCAAAAGACGCTTTTCAAAAAAGTATTACCATTGATAAGGATAATATTGTAGCAAGAGAGGGCTATGGTAATCTTCTTCTTAGAGATAAGTCCTATGAAGATTCTGAAAAACAATTTGATCATGTTATAAAAACAAACCCTGATTATTCATTTGCATATACAGATAGAAGTAAGGCCAGATCCGGTTTGAATGATGCTGAAGGTGCAATATCAGATTTATCTAAAGCTATTGAACTTAATAATAAATATTACTGGAATTATATTGATAGAGGGAAATTACTACTTTTTGTTGATAACAGGGAAGGCGCATTTGCCGATTTCAATAAAGCAATAGAGATTGATCCTGATTTTTTCTATGCATATGTGTATAGAGCAGGGATTAATGATGGGAAAAAAGATATTGATGCTGCTGCCGCAGATTATTATAAAGTTATTAACCTTCGACCTGATTATTATTTTGCCTATAAACCCCTTGCAATAATAGAGTATAAAAGGGGTAACTATAAGCAGGCAGCGGACTTATTTAAAAAAACAAGTGAGAGTATACCGGAAGATCCGGCTTATATTCTGCTTGCAGGTATTTCCAGGTATGCCGAAGGTGATAAAAAAGCAGGTATTGATATTATAAAATCTGCAATGGATAATATGCCATCAGATGGTTATTTTCGTGATATTGCAAGAATGTTTGCAGAACCTGGTTATGATGCATATTTAATTAATAAACTGAATAAAGAAACCAAGCTGCCCCTAAAAAGTAGAGTTTTGTTTTATGTTGCTACATATTATAAACTTCAGGGGAAACAGCGGCTTGCAGATATCTATTTTTTGGAAGTTGCAGATGCTAAAATATTTGGTATGTTTGAAACAGATCTGGCAGAATATGAATTGAAAGATAAAAATAGAGAGTAAAATTTGAGAGAAGAAGTACTTTTAAAGTAGAAAAAAAGATAAAGCGTAAAAAGCTTAAATGATTATAGGAGAAGAAATTTGAAGGAAAGTGACACTATTACCCGGATAAGCTTAGGTGATCGGGAAATTATTCTGGTTGGCACTGCACACATATCCCAGGGTAGTATTGATGAAGTAAAAAAGGTAATTGAAGAAGAAAAGCCTAATCA
>JALTGJ010000454.1 GCA_027077185.1 Spirochaetales bacterium
GAGATCGAAATGGCTCTTGTAAAATTATTTAGAAATGAAGGGCTCCTTCCTCCTAAAAACGCAATACGTCGTAGTAAACCAAAGCATGATAATAACCGCTATAAGAAAAATCATGAAAAAAACCGACATCAGAGAAGAATTTAGAGGGTAATAAAATATATTACCCTCTATACAGACTATATAAAAAATTATTTACCTGTCTTTGACTGGTTTTCTTTTTGTGCCCCCGAATTTTCAGCTGGTATATCAGAGCTGGATGAAATCGCAGAGAGAAGGTCAGCTGCCTTAGTGTAGTAATCTCCGGAACTTATTTTACTTAAGTAGAACACTGCATCTTCTGAATTATTATCTGCATAGGAATTTACCCCTAATGCATAGTTAATCAGGTCAGGGTTGCCGCCTTTTTCTGCGGTTGTCTGGTAATAGTATTCTGCCATTGAGTAATCTTTTCTGCTGTAATTTATCAGACCCATATAGTAGTACGGAATATAGTTACTTTCATTTATTATCATTGCTTTAATAAACGTTCTTTCTGCCTCACTAAGAGACCCTTCTGAATATGATTTAATCCCATCCTGTACCAGTTCGTTGAATGTTTTTACTGATTCAGCATAAAAATAAAAATCAGAAAGAAAAGTGTTATTATCTGTCCATTTAAAGGCTGTCTTTATAACTGCCGCCTCATTGTCTTTTTTTTCGGCATTAGGGTTTAGTGCCGATATGGAATCCCATAAAACCCTATTGTACTCCTGGTATTCAGAATTGATAAGAAAACTTACAAGTCCCCATGATTCTGCATAAAAAACATTTATTTTTTTATTTGCAGTTCCTGAATCCAGGGTTAAGAGCTCAGGAATTGAAAAAAGCTTTTGATTTAACGGATCTTTTTGGTCTGAGACAATATATTTTTTTAAAGTTACAGCCCAATCAAGATTTTCCTGGAAAGTAACGGTATTGTCTTTATCATTGTAAATGCTCTTTTCAAAATAAACAGCAAAACCCTTCTGCATCCAAAGTGGAGGCTGTTTAATAAAACTCTTTAGAAACTGTACAAATCCATGGTGAATAAGAGTTCTTTTCATTTTGTCCAGATCATCCATAACATATATAACAAGTTCACTTTTTTTTGCATTTTTATATTGAAGATAAACATAGGAACTGCTTGTTTGAGAAATTATTGATGTTAAATAATTGTCAAACTCCTGTTTTGTGCTGAATATTCTAATTTGGAGTTTAGATTCCAGGTCACTGGCATTAAAATGGAAAAACTGATTGTAAAGTTTAAAATATTGATCCATGGCGGAAGCAACATATTCGGCATTATCCTTCCCAAGTTCTGAAAATACTCTGTAATTATTACTTTCTGCCACTTTCATTGTTTGGCTGAATACCGGTATAATAAAGATAACAGAGATTAATAATAAGATAACTATTTTTTTCATAAAATACTCCCTCTTCATACATTATGTGCAAGATTGGACTTTGTCAAATATTTTTCTTTAAACTTTCTTTTTAATTAATTTATCTATCGTAATACTTACCCTGTCAATATTCACACCAGAATACCTTTCTATGCTTTCCATGATATATTCCTGAAGATTATGGATGCTTCCGGACATTTGCACTCCCAGAGGTATATGAATGGATATTTTTAGCCGATATCCCCTTGGATCATTTTTAACCTGTATTTTTTTTACTAGAATAGTATCATCAAATTCATCTATACAATGGCTAATCATTTGAGATATAGCAGATTCAGAAATTCTAATTTTACCCTTTTCCGCAAAGTCGGGCCTTACAATAGCTTTTTCAAATACTTCATTTTTTCTTTGAAACAGGATATTCCTTTTAACAAAAACCCTTATTGAATCATAAACGAATCTGGGGTAGGTTCGGTGAATTTCTATCGCAGGGACCGGAATTACATGTTTTCCTTCCAGTTTTCTCGATTTTATTGCTGTTTCAATTTCTTCTTTACTTGCAAGCTGTTCTATATTGAGAATTTTTGAGGGTGATGGCAGATGCAGACGACTGGAAATTTTCCGAATCATTTTTTCGGAAGTGCCCAGTATTAAAATCCGTTTAAATTTT
>JALTGJ010000455.1 GCA_027077185.1 Spirochaetales bacterium
GAAGGACAATACAATAATTGTCAACTTCCCGGGATCAGTTAAAGCTGTCAGCCTATGTACAAAGGTTCTTGCCCCTGTAATGGTGCATGCAGTTAAAATGATAAAAGGTGAGGGGCATTAAAAAAACATGAATAAAAAGACGATTGTGTTTTATCGTGAGAAATAGGAAAAACGTGCTATATTGTATAATTATAGATGAATCTTTGGAGGTTTAGTATGAAAAAGATGATTTTTTTAGTTCTTATTATAGCAGTATTGATTGTTCCGTCAGCTTTTGCACAGTTTAGACTGGATATGGGAATAAAAGTTCCTCTCAAAATGGGGGTTAATTTTTCCGAGCTGAGTGGCGGTACGGATACTGCCGTAAATGTTATCGAAAATTTCACATTTCTGTTCCCCGAAGTTTCGGGAACCTATCAGTTTGCCCTGGGACCTCTTAAAGTAGGCGCAGGTCTGCAGATGTATACCCTTATACTGGAAAGTATTGCCTGGCCGATGGCTTTTGTCGAGTTGGATCTTTCGCCGGTGGTTATAAACGCAAAAATAGGGGGATTGGCATACCTACTGTTTGGTTTCTACAACTATGCTGATACCGGAAATCTTGTTATTCCCGAAATTAACGCATACTTCAAACTTGGTAAGTCTTTTAGACTGGGAGGAGGAGTCATGGTATTTACTTCCAAGGATCTGGCAACAGACGCACTGCCTTACGTACTGTACCTGGGAGGAAGTTTCTCCACAACATTTTAGACTTAACAATATTCTGCCTGATACTCTGCTTATCAGGCAGGATTTACAGTAATAAATTCTCCATTAAAAATTTTTATCATTTTTCTTCAAATAAAAGTTAATTGGCGGCCTTGATTGCAAGATATTATGCTTAGGTGTATCATAAGAGCATGAGTTTATCTTCATTACAACTGGATGCATTTTTGGCTGCGGCAAAATCTATGAATTTCTCAAGAGCTGCAGAATCTCTCTTTATAACTCAATCAGCACTTTCTCAGCGAATAAAAAATCTTGAACTTACATTGGGGGCAACTCTTTTTATTCGGGATCCCTCGCAGATAAAAATTACTGAAATTGGTGAAAAGCTCCTGCGTTACTGCCAGACAAAAGATGCAATGGAAGATGAACTCCTGTTTAATCTGACTCCGAAAGAGGCCGGAGAGCTTGCAGGTATTATAAGAATTGGAGCCTTTTCATCCGTACTAAGGTCTGTGGTAATTCCGTCCATGAGTTCTCTCCTTCGGAAAAATCCTAAAATACAGTGTGATTTTATCCATAAGGAAACTCCAGGGCTTCCATCTTTGCTTGATCGGTCTGAATGTGATTTTATTATTCTGGATTATCCTTTGGATTCGCTGTCAGTGGAGAAACAGCTCTTGGGATATGAAGAGTATATTGTTATAGAGAGCCTTGCGTACAGCTGCCCTGATAATATCTATTTGGACAATTCTCCTGAAGACACAGCAACAGAACAATTTTTTAATGCCCAGAGTGGTAAAATGCCAAAATATGACCGCCGGTTTATGGGTGAAACATATGGGATAATTGCCGGGGTAGAAGCAGGTTTAGGAAGATCAGTAATGCCCATACACCTTCTGTCCAGCCGACCTCACCTGAAAAAGGTAGAGGGTTTTGATATATATAAAAGAGAAATTACTCTTCATTATAAAAAGCAGAGCTACTACTCAGAATTATACAAAAAGGTTATTGAGCAGCTTACAGGTAACTGCGAAAAATATTTGGGTAAACAGATTAAAGCTGAGATATAAGGGACACTGCTTTTAACTGTAACTTGACAGAGTAAAATAATAGAGTTAGTTTGAAATTATAACTGGAGTGTACAATGGATAGAAAAATGAACATGATTTATTGGAAGGGTGAAACTTTTTGGGTAGGTAAACTTCTGGAACACCCGGAGATAATGACTCAGGGAGAGACCCTGGAAGAGCTTGAAAAAAACATGAGAGAAGCATTCACTTTAATGACTATGGATGAAGTTCCACAGAACCATCAGGTTAAAGAACTAGCCATCAATGTATGAAACGGAAAGATCTAATTAAAAAAATTACTGAAAATGGCTGTATTCTAATTAGGCACGGCAGCAACCATGACTTGTATAGGAATCAGACTACAGGGAAAAAACAGCCAATACCAAGACATCGGGAAATTGATGAGAATCTTGCTAAGCATATAATCAAAGAACTTTCATAGAATAAATTTAATTATAGGGGTAATAAGTTCAGCTGATATCCATATAAATATTGTTAATTTTACATAAATTAAAGAATTTGATACAAACTAAATATATAAAATAAAGAAAGAGGAAATTATGGAAAATAAAAAGGTAATACTGGCTTACAGCGGAGGACTTGATACCTCAATTATTCTGCACTGGCTTATGCAGAAAGGCTATGAAGTAATTGCATATATTGCAGATGTTGGGCAGGAAGATGATTTTGAGGCAGCAAAAGCAAAAGCACTCAAAATTGGAGCAAGTAAGGTATATGTAGAAGATCTAAAAGAAGAATTTGTAACCGACTATATTTTTCCTGTATTTAAGGCAAATGCTTTATATGAGGGAAGATATCTTTTGGGGACCGCAGTGGCAAGACCACTAATCGCAAAAAAACAGATTGAAATAGCAGCAAAAGAAAATGCAGCATATGTAGCTCATGGTGCAACCGGGAAAGGGAATGACCAGGTTCGTTTCGAACTTTCATGTTATGCTCTTAACCCGCAGATAAAAATTATTTCTCCATGGAAGGACAGGGTTTTTCTTAATCAGTTTAAAGGGAGAACAGATCTTCTAAACTATGCAGAAAAATATGGTATCCCTGTAAGTTCCACACCAAAAAAACCCTACAGTGAAGACGATAATCTACTGCATATCAGTCATGAAGCAGGTTTTTTAGAAGATCCTGCAGCAGAGTGTACAGAAGATGTCTACTGTAAAACAGTTGCCCCGGAAAAAGCACCGGACAAAGTAACTAAAATTGCTATTACATTTAAAAACGGCATTCCTGTAAAAGTAGAAAATATAAATACAGGGGAATACAAAACAAAACCCCTGGAACTGTTTAATATGCTGAATGATCTGGGAAGCGCCAATGGTATAGGACGCCTTGATATGGTTGAAAACAGATTTGTTGGTATTAAGTCCAGAGGTGTATACGAAACTCCCGGTGGAGCAATTCTGCATGAAGCTCATCTGGACATAGAAGGGATTGCCATGGACAGGGAAGTTATGAGACTTCGCGATATGCTTAGTGCTAAATTTTCTGAAATTGTTTATAACGGGTTCTGGTTCAGCCCCGAAATGGACTTTTTAATGTCTGCAATAAACACAAGCCAGGAAGTTATTGACGGAACTGTTTACCTTAAACTGTATAAAGGAACAGTTATGGCAATTGGCAGAGAGAGTTCCAGTTCTCTATATAACCAGGATCTTTCCAGTATGGACATTGAGGGAGGATTTAACCAGGAGGATTCCAGGGGTTTTATAAAAATACATGCTGTAAGACTTATGGCTCATCATGCAATTATGAACAAAAAATAAAATTACATTTTAATATTGTAGGGATGGGTTTGAAACCCATCCCTACAATTATAACCCATCCCTACAATATTATTTTTCTTTATCCGATATAACCCCTGTAATGGTACATGTATTATTTCTGAATGTTATTATCCCGCTTTCAAGTTTAACAGTAGATTTTTTCCCATTGGCATCAGTATAGCTGAGTTCAGATTTTTCCTGCAGAATACCAAGAAAAGGTTCATGAAATGCTTCAAACCCCATTGAACCTGATAGGGTTACAATACTGCAATATTCAACCTGGCCCGAAAATATAGTTTTTACATCTGTAAGTATACTCAGCATAAAAGTATTCATAGGTTCTTAGAGTTTCCCTGCTTTTTTTCTTGCATCTTCAACAGTTCCAACCATGTAAAAAGCCTGTTCAGGCAGATCATCATGCTTTCCATCAATTATTTCTTCAAAGGACCTGATAGTATCTTCCAGGGGTACAAAAACTCCCTTCATTCCTGTAAAATGTTCGGCAACAGAAAATGGCTGGGAAAGAAACTTTTGGATTTTTCTGGCTCGCTCAACAGTCTGCCGGTCATCATCAGAAAGTTCATCCATACCCATAATTGCAATAATATCCTGAAGATTTTTATATACCTGGAGTATCTCCTGAACACGTCTTGCCACCGTATAATGTCTGTCTCCAACAATATCTGCAGAAAGCATTCGGGAAGAAGAAGCAAGGGGATCAACAGCAGGATAAATACCAATCTCTACTATTGCCCTGCTAAGATTGGTTGTAGCATCAAGATGTGAAAATGTAGTGGCAGGTGCAGGATCAGTATAATCATCTGCAGGAACATAAACAGCCTGCACTGAAGTAATTGAACCCTGTTTGGTTGAAGTAATTCTTTCCTGAAGATCTCCCAGCTCCGAAGCAAGAGTAGGCTGATAACCTACTGCAGATGGGATTCTCCCTAAAAGGGCAGAAACTTCCGCTCCGGCCTGAACAAAACGAAAAATATTATCAATAAACAGTAAAACATCTTTCTGCTGTTCTTCTCTAAAGTATTCTGCAACACTTAATGCAGATAATGCTACTCTTGCCCTGGCTCCCGGGGGCTCGTTCATCTGACCGAATATAAGGGAGGTTCTATCAATTACCCCGGATTCCTTCATTTCACCAAAAAGCTGAGTACCCTCTCTGGTTCGTTCTCCTACTCCGCAGAAAACAGAATTACCACCATGAACTTTAGCGATATTATTTATCAGTTCCATAATAAGTACTGTCTTCCCTACTCCCGCACCACCAAAAAGGCCAATTTTCCCTCCCTTCATATATGGTGCAAGAAGATCTACAACCTTAATTCCTGTTACAAGAATTTCGTTGGAAGTATTAAGTTCATCATATTTTGGAGCAGCCCTGTGAATGGGATAATGCTTTTTACTATTTATCGGTCCCTTTTGATCCACAGGATTACCGGTTACATTTATAATTCGACCAAGGGTTTCTTCCCCTACAGGTACCATAATCTGATTCCCTGTATCTGCAACATCAATCCCGCGTTTAAGTCCTTCTGTTGAATCCATTGCAATTGTCCGAACTGTACTGTCTCCAATATGCTGCACAACTTCAAGAACAAGGTTATCCTCCTTATCATTAATTGAAGGATTTGTTACTGTTAAAGCGGTGTATATTTCCGGAAGCTGGCCTTCCTCAAACCTGACATCAATTACCGGTCCCAGAATTTGTATTATCTTTCCAATTTTATTTTCAGTCTGCATATACTATCCTTTCAGTGCTTCTTTCCCGGAAACAATCTCTATAAGTTCATTTGTAATTGTTGCCTGGCGTGCATGATTTTGTATTGTAATATATTTTTCAATTAAATCTTCAGAATTATTGGATGCATTTTCCATTGCAGTCATTCTTGAAGAATGTTCACTAAGATAGGAATTTCTTAACAGTGATCTAAGTTTATAGTAGAGGTACATCTTTCCGGAAGCATTCGCAAGCTGCTCCCCTTCTGGTTCTGTATCAGGCATTTGCTTTTCTTCACCGGCTTTCTCTAAATCTGCTGTATAGTATGGGAACAGTTGAATAGTTGAAGTTTCCTGATGAAGAGTTGAATGAAAAATATTCCCAATTACATATAATTTTTGTATTTCATTTCCAATAAATCTATCAAATATTTTATCTGATATAATATGAAGCTGGTCCATGGTAAAAACCTTCTCAGAAATTTCGGATTGCTGAAATATATTATACCCCTTATGTTTACAATAACTGGCACCCTTATTACCAATACAGCTTACATCAGACTCAATATCTTTATCATTATTCTCTTTTATCAGGGCACTTAGTGCTTTATGAATCGAACTGTTATGAGTCCCGCAGAGACCCTTATCTGCAGTAAAAATAAGAATATGAACTTTTGAAATATTACTGTAACCATTCACAAGAGGGTTATCCGTCGAATTTAAAGTTAAAATTAATTGACCTGGTAGAGAATCAACTGATTTATTAAATTCAGCCAGAGCAGCCTGAACAGCATATATTTTTCGCAGTTTTATAGAGGAAATCATATTCATGGCCCTCATAACCTTCTGCATATTTTTAAGAGAATTAATTTTTTGTCCCAAATCTCTCACATTGCTCATATAAATACTTACTCCGGTTTCTTCTTTCTGGTTTTTAATATCAGGTTCCGCAAATCTTCCACACCTTTAGAGGAAATCCATCCGGTTTCAAAATCAGGATGCTGAACTATCTGGGCCAAAGAGGAAAGAACTACAAGATGAAAATGACGCTGATCTATAGAACCCATTAAAAAGAAAATTGAATGAACTTTTTCTGCAGAATCTGAAAAT
>JALTGJ010000456.1 GCA_027077185.1 Spirochaetales bacterium
GCTGCTTTTTTAACAACAACAACCTTTTTTTTAACAACAACAACCTTTTTTTTCTCTACAGTTTCAACTGGTTTCTCATGTAAAGGCTCAGGTTTTCTATGTTTTATTAGTGTTGATTTTGATTTAATCTTTTTTTCCTGTTCTTCAGCCATAAATTCCTTTAATCCCTCTTCTTACAAAAAGCACATCATATTTTAATATGCTTGTCAATGTTTTCCTGCGCTATTGATATTAATTCATATCAATCTTCACCATTTCCATCGTCTTCTTCAATCTCAAAGCTAAGACCTATGCCGCAATTAGGGCAAACATCCATTTCTGTTGTAATTGGATGACTGCACTCAGGACATTCATACTCTTCTTCAATTTCTTCACCTGACTCGTCAAAGTCATTGTCACTTTCCGCAAAGTCATTTTTTTCTGTTTCTTCAACTATATCTATGCTCTCTGATATTATTTTTTGTATAGTTTCAATATCAGCTGCAGTTATTCCTTCAAGTCCCGATAGAGTATCTTTATTTAATACTACCAGATTTTCAATTAATTCTATTCCATTTTCTGCCAATAGACCTGCAAGCCTTTCAGGCATTCCAGGAAGTTCGGATATTGAAGTAATTTCATCCATATCGTCATGATCATCATTAAAAAGTGCATCCAGTTCTTTTCTGGACTCAAGGGTAATATCCATTTCTTCAAACTGTTCATGATTTTTAACATCAATATTCCAGTCTACCAGTCTATTTGCAAGACGAACATTCAGCCCACGCTTTCCAATAGCAAGGGATAACTGACTGTCGTTTACAATTGCAAGAGCCTGTCGTTTAGCCTCACTCAAAATTAATACATTTTCTACCTCAGCAGGAGAAAGAGCATTTTTTATAAATTCCTTTGGATCGGTTACATATTTAAGTATATCAATTTTTTCACCTTCCATTTCTCTTACAACAGACTGAATCCTGACACCCTTTATACCAACACATGCACCAACAGGATCTACATCCTCCCTATTGGAATAAACAGATATTTTGGTTCGATAACCCGGCTCTCGTACAATTTTAAATATTTCTACTGTATTATCATAGATTTCCGGTACTTCAAGCTCAAAAACCCTTCTTACAAAATCTGTGTGGGTTCTTGAGAGTATAACCTGAAGTCCTGAAGGGGTTTTATTTACTTCATATATTAATGCTTTTATCCTATCATTAGGACGATAGGTTTCTCTTGGTGACTGAAAACGCTTGGGGAGAATCCCCTCAATTTTCCCAAGATCTACAAAAATATTACCATTTCTTTCTCTTTGATGATAACCAATAATCATTTCACCCTCTTTTCCTTTGTATTCAGAATAAAGAGTATCTTTATTAATTTCTCTCAGAGTCTGCTTAGCATTTTGCTTAGCACTTTGAATGGCACCTCTGTCAAACCCGGCAGGATCAATATAGATTAAAAGTTCATCACCAATCTCTGATTCTTCATTTTCAAGAAGTGCATCTTTAAGGAGTATCTCAAAAACAGGATCTTCAATTTCCGCCACTATGCTTTTTCGGGCATAAATAGATACATCTGTATCATCATCTGTAAATTTAACTACCGCATTTTCTGTTGTCCCAAACTTTCGTTTATAGGCAGCAAGCATAAAATCTTCTATAGTTTGTTTTACAAGTTCCTCAGAAATTCCCCTGTCCTGAACAAGGGTTTTAATTGCATCAGCAAGTCCAGAAGCCATAATATGTCTCTGTCCTCCTATTATTCTAATTTAGCTTTATTAATATCATTAAAGGAGACAGTTACTGAATCCTTATCTGTATTAATTATTACACTATTATTATCTACAGAGTTAATTGTACCATGAATCCATTCAGATTCATCTTTTTTAAGAATTCTCACTTTTTTCCCAATAAAAATTTCAAATTCTTCAATATATTTTATATTCCTGGATATACCAGGTGAAGAAACCTCAAGATTTATGCTTCGGGAATCTTCCAGCAGTTCAATTCTGGGAAGTATTGTTTTATAAACCTTAGTACATTCTTCAAGTCCAACACCATTCTTACTGTAAATAATTGTATTTACCGTTAGGT
>JALTGJ010000457.1 GCA_027077185.1 Spirochaetales bacterium
ACCCTGACAGGTAAATTCGTTAATTGCAACATCCGGCAGGTTTGGATTGAAACCATAAAAATTTGAAAGTACTGTAAGGCTGTTGCCGGCAGTATCATTAACAGAAATTTCAATTTTATACATAAAGCCCGGTTCAAGTGAGTCGGTAAAATGGATTTTAAGTATGGTATTTTCTATATCCAATACTGATACATCCATATTTGGATTAAAATGTAGGTTATCAATATTCTTGCCTATTTCTTCGGAAAATTCCAGTTTTAGAGTATCCTGAGATTCAGCGCCCATGCTTATAAAAACTGGTGGTTGAATATCTCTCTCAGTAAACTGACGGAAATCCTCCAGAGGGCCGCAGCTTAAAAAAATTGTAAAAAAAATGAGCAATGTGAATAATCTAAAAATTTTCATCATATTCTCCTTTATAAAATTAAAATTGACGAAACTTGCTGTTTTCTGCTTATTAGTAGTAGTAAAAAGCTGATTTTGATTTTAATTTATTTTAAATAATTGAAAAAAACCAATAAAAGTGATAGTTTATTCCATCATCAATAGAAAGGAATTAATATGTGTGGAATTGTTGGTTATTGTGGTCCTAAAAAGGCAGCAGATGTTTTACTTGAAGGTTTAAAGAGACTGGAGTACAGGGGATATGATTCCGCAGGTATATGTGTAAGCACACAGGGAAATTTAAAGACGATAAAACGTAAGGGCAAGATTAAAGATTTAAGAGAAATTGTTCCGGCCAATCTTGAGGGGCATACAGGCATAGGTCATACCCGATGGGCAACTCATGGTGAAGTTACAGACGAAAATGCCCACCCTCACAGTGATGACAGTGGTAAAATTGTTCTGGTTCATAATGGTATTATTGAGAACTATCAGCTTATTAAAAACAAGCTGGCCGCTGAAGGCCATATTTTTAAGTCAGATACAGATTCGGAGGTAATTTCGCATTTAATAGCTACTCTGTACAAGGGTGACCTTGAAGCTGCTGTCAGGGAGGCTGTTTTTCTGTTAAAAGGCACCTATGGACTGGCTGTTATGCATAAGGACATGCCCGATAAGATTGTAGGTGTTAGGAATGGTTCCCCCCTTGTCCTTGGTTTAGGGAATGGGGAAATGTTTTTAGCATCTGATGTTACTGCCATACTGGCGCATACAAAGCAGGTTATATATCTGGAAGATAAGGAAATTGTTGTTATTACTTCAGACAGTTATAAAACCTACGATTTTCATGAACAGGAAATACAGAAAAAAATTGAAAATATTGGCTGGGATCTTGATCAGATAGAAAAAGACGGTTACGAATTTTTTATGGAGAAGGAGATAAATGAACAGCCTGACTCTATTTTGAGGGCTCTGGTTGGGCGCGTTGATGTCGAAGGAGCTACAGGACATCTTGGCGGCCTTAATATGACTCCCGCCGAACTAATTAATATAAAACGAATACAGATAGTTGCTGCAGGCACCTCGTATTATGCAGGAATGGTTGGAGCCTATCTGCTGGAAAGTATTGCGAGAATACCTGCCTCTACAGAACTTTCATCAGAAGTAAGGTATAAAAATCCTGTTGTACAGGCTGATACTCTGTACTTTGTGGTCTCTCAGTCAGGAGAAACTGCGGATACCCTCTATGCAATGAGGGAGCTTCAGCGGAAGGGCGGTAGAGTTCTTGGCATTTGTAATGTTGTAGGTTCTACAATTCCCAGGGAATCTAATGGTGGTGTCTATATACATTCCGGTCCGGAAATTGCAGTAGCTTCTACCAAGGCTTTTACTTCTCAAATTACCGTTTTTTATATTTTGACATTAATTCTTGCCAGAATGAGGCATTTGTCCTATGAAGCAGGATTAAGTCTTGTTTCGGGCCTCGAAAGTGTTCCGGATAAAATTAAGGAAATACTTGCAGATACCGGGAATATTAAAAAAATTGCCCGGAATTATTCAAAATATGAAAATTTCCTGTTTTTGGGAAGAGGATTAAACTATTCTGTAGCTATGGAGGGAGCCCTTAAGCTAAAAGAAATATCCTATATACATGCAGAGGGTTATAGCTCTGCAGAGATTAAGCA
>JALTGJ010000458.1 GCA_027077185.1 Spirochaetales bacterium
ATCTGATGCTGTAATGCTTGGATCAATAGGAGGACCCAAATGGGAGGATCTTCCGCCGGAAAAGCAGCCTGAAAGAGCGGCTCTTCTACCTATAAGGAAGGAACTGGGATTATTTGCAAATCTTAGGCCTGCTGTAATATTTCCTCAGTTGTCTGAAGCTTCTCCGCTAAAAGACGAAATACTTGCCAATGGAATGGATGTTCTTGTTGTTAGAGAGCTTACAGGCGGAATATACTTTGGCTCACCAAAGCTTAGAGATGGAGACAGAGCTTTGGATACCTTAATATATACAAAAGCGGAAATTGAAAGAATTGCACATGTTGCTTTCAAAGCAGCTAAACAACGAAAGAGAAAAGTTACTTCTATAGATAAAGCCAATGTATTAACTTCAATGGTGCTTTGGAGAGAAGTTGTTAATGAAGTGTCACTGGAATATCCCGATGTAGAACTTAATCATATGTACGTTGATAATGGTGCCATGCAGCTTGTCAGCAACCCTAATCAGTTTGATGTTATTTTATGTGGAAATATGTTTGGAGATATCCTGTCAGACGAAGCTTCCATGATAACAGGCTCTTTGGGTATGCTCCCGAGTGCCTCTCTGGGGACTGGAAACTTTGGATTATACGAACCCTCAGGAGGAAGTGCCCCGGATATTGCAGGGAAGGGAATTGCCAACCCTATTGCTCAAATTTTATCACTTGGAATGATGTTTAAATATTCTTTTAACAGAAATGATATTCATGAGGCGGTTTTCAGCGCAATTGAACAGGTACTGGAAAGTGGTTATCGAACTAAAGATATTCTAACACCAGGGTGCAGGGAAGTAGGAACGTCAGAAATTGGAACGCTTATATCAAATTTAATATAAAAAATTAAGTTATATTATAATAAATCCTTTACTAATAAAGAGATTTTAGAAATAATGGATGTAATTATTAACAATTTATCTGATTTTCATATTATTTTTTAGGAGACTGCTGATGGATAATAGGATTAAAGAAGAGATGCTTGGTCTTTTGGAAGCATCAAATAAACTGCAGCAGGAAATTGCAGGAAATGTATGGGATTTATTTTCCGTAGCAAATCTTAACAGTGCTTATGTCCATGAAATTATTAATTCTTCAGCAACAAGCGATTCTGATGTAGTAACAATACATACCAAACTTAAAGAAATTACTGACAGATCAGAACATATTGTTGAAAATGTTGAGGATTCTCTTAAGGAACTCCAAAACGGTAAAAAGTCTTTTAATCAGTCAACAATAATTATGGATGATTTTCTTACTGGTTTAAAACAAATGGGTGAACAATTCAGCAGCTTTAAAAAAGTTTTTGCAGATGTTCAGCTTGCAACATTAAAAATTAGAGATACAGTACACGCAATAGCGGATATTTCCGAGTTAACAAATCTATTATCGATTAATGCTGCAATAGAAGCAGCAAGAGCAGGGGAGCATGGTAAGGGATTTAAAGTTGTTTCCGATGAAGTTAAAAAACTTGCAGAACAGAGTAAACATCTTACAAACGATATCTCAGGTTTGCTAAAAACTCTGGAAAAAAATATAGGTTCTTCTGAAACCAATCTTTTGGAATATGAAAAAGTTAGTAATACTTTGAACGATAAAGTTGCAGTTACAAGGGAAGACCTTTCTGTAACTTCCAAATCTCTAACACATATAGATAATAATATGATAAATATTGATAATTCTGTAAGGGCCCAGTCTACGAATATAGAGCGTATTTATCATCATGTTGGCCAGCTGAGTAAATCGTATTCTTTATTAAATTCCAGTTCAAAACATATTGTAAGTAATTTAAAATATCAGGATGATATTATTTCCTCGATGAAAAACCAGGATGATGCAAGTAGAAGTATTATTAAATCCCAGGAAGATATTCTAAAAAAACTTAATATAATGGAGTCTACAAATAAACTTATAAATATTGGCCATGATGTAGCTTATCCGCCATGGGTTTACATTAACAATGGAAAATCTTCGGGCATAAGTATCGATATTATGAAAATAATTAATGAAGCACTGGACTTAAATGTATATTTTCA
>JALTGJ010000459.1 GCA_027077185.1 Spirochaetales bacterium
TAAATAAAACTGATGATGCAATTGAAGTCTATAAGAGTTTTCTTGATAAATATTCCAAAACTTCCCCTGATACTGCAAATATTTATTTTTCAATAGGTCGTTTATACGAAGAAAAAGGTGATTTTACCTCTGCAAAAGACCAATATAACTCCCTTCTTGATAATTATCCTGATAGTAATTGGACAAATCTTGCAAGAAGCCGTATAATATTTTTGGAGAGTAAGTAATTTTGGATAATAACTGTAATTTTATTATTATGTGTTATTAAACTATAAAGTCCCTGGAGTGATATATGTCATCAATTAACAAGAAAAGAGCAAAAATACTGGAAGCCAGACATTTTGGACTTATAATTGGGGTTGTAGTAATCCTCCTAACAATGGGGCTAACCAGGTATACTTCAATAATAACTAACCTGGAAACAAAAGTACTGGATATACATTTTCGATACAAAAACCTCTTCCTGAATGAAACTATTCAGGAAGGTGTTAGTTATGTAGAACACAATCCCAAAATTTCACCTGATATATTAATTGTAGGTGTTGATTTTAGAACGCTTTCAAAGTTTGGGAAATGGCCTTTTCCACGTTATACTCATGCTTTTTTAATTGATACTCTATCAAGAATAAGTAATCCTACAGAGAGGGAACGGGCTCTTTTTATAGATATATTTTTTATCGAACCGGATAAAAGTGCCATTAATGATGCTTTACTTTTAGAAAGTATAAAAGAAAATGGACGGGTCTTTTTGGAAACTGTACTGGATGAAGTCCCACCTCCAATAGCAGCTGCCGATGAGATATTTAAACGGCAAAGTGTACTGTATAATAATTATGGTGAGATAAAAAATATAAACGGTGATTGGGAATCTATGATAGCCTATCCAGGTGTTCAGGCCCCACTGCAGCCCTATGGTGCTGCAGCAAAAGGTTACGGACATGCCAACTTTCTTAAGGATGTAGATGAAGTTTACAGAAGACAGCCTCTGGTTGGAAAATCATCCCAATTAATTAAAGAATTGAACCTGAATAATCTTACAAAAGATTTTACAATTGACCAGAAAGGATTTCAACGACTTGCGTGGATAGACAAGGAGGATCAGTCCCACAATATTGAATATCCCCTGAGTGATAAAATACTTTCACAGTTAAAAGCGGATATGGTAAGTAAAGCTCCATTGAAAACTGTTGATAAAGATAATGACGGCACTCCTGAGGAGAGTTATTATATTGTCCGACTGTATCAGGATCACTTTATTCCCTCTATCACACTTGCTTTGGCTCTGGAATATTTTAACAAAAAATTATCCGATATAGAGGTTAATCTTGGTGATTATATTTTTATACCTCATCCCCAGTATTTTGATATGCAGAAAAAATTATGGGTACCCTATAAGCTTACAATTAAGGAACCCGTATATGATGAAGCTGGTAATCTGGTAACAGAAGGTGAGTATAAAACACTTGAAAATTTAAAAATACCAATAGACAAAGATGGTGGAATGCTTGTTAACTTTATGGGGCCACCATCCTTCGCAACAGCAGGAGACAGACAGACTTTTCCTGTAAGATCCTATTCCGGTTATGCAACTAATCCTCCTGGAAAAGATCCTTCAAAATGGCCCAGGACCAGGGCACTTGGAAATAAAATTGTTATGCTGGGAGCTTTTGCCAGGGGTATTGCAGAAGACCAAAAGCCAACACCTTTTGGTTTAATGTATGGTGTTGAAATCCACGCCAATGCATTAAACACAATTTTAATGTCTAATTTTATAACTAATATACCGTATATATTTGATGTTTTAATATTGATATTTATGGTTATGGTAATTTCATATATTTCGTCCCGATTATCTACAATTTGGGCATTTGTAATAACTGTTGTTATGATACTTGCTTTATTTGTAGTTGATTCTATTGTATTCGATCAGCAATCTCTTATAATAAACTTTACTGCCCCAACATTTGCTACAATATTATCTTTACTTCTAATAATTGTTTACAGGATTATGACAGAAGAGAAAGATAAAAAAAGAATTAGAAATATGTTTGGTACTTATGTTAC
>JALTGJ010000460.1 GCA_027077185.1 Spirochaetales bacterium
GTGAACCTGTTTGTCCTGTATCATGTATTTCCGTTGAGGATGATGGTAAAAGACTGATAGATGAAGATTCCTGTATTGATTGTGGTGCATGTGCAGAAATATGTCCGGTTCAATGCATTAGTGAGGTATAGATTATATGGTAATTCTTGGACAGACAAAACTTAAAGATGCATTTGAAATGTATCCAAAAATTAAAGAATCACTTATAGGGCTTTCCCCTAAGTTTGAGAAATTGAATAATAAGCTTATTTTTTCTACTGTAGGCAGATGGGCAACATTTAATGATATTGCAAAAATGGGTGGTCTCTCAATTTGTGAAATATTACATACTTTAAACGACTTAAACGGAAATGTTGGAGAATTGGAACGGGTTTTTCCTGAATGTATAAAGGCTGCTCCTGAGATTAAAAAAACAGAACCTGCACCTGATTGGATGGATTCAGTAAAGCAGTTTATTGTAATGGATGTAAGAGATCGTAACGATTTCTTTTTTACAGATATTATAAAACGCCTTAAAGAATTAACAGAGGGTAATGCTCTTCAGGTAATTAATTCTTTCTATCCGGCTCCTATCATAGGAATGCTTGAGGAGGAAGGTTATGAGCAGTATATTGAAACTAAATCAGCAGAAGAATTCCGATTAAATATTAAATACAAAGAGATTACAATTTCTTCAGACTGGCGGGATAAAAAAGAAGATTTTGAAGAATTTGATGTTCGAAGCAGTAAGGAAGATCCCTTTGGAGCTATAATTAAGAAGGCTGGAGAAACTCCTGAAGGAAGTGGGTTTAAACTTGTACAGAAATTTGAACCAATTCCTCTTATCAATATGCTTGAACCTATGGGTTTTGAACATGAGACAGTAGAAATTGGTTATTTTGAGTTCCATGTCTACTTTTACAAAGTAAGAGAGATTGTTAAGAAAAAAATGGATCAGTCAGATCACCGAATTCCTGTTGTAATACAAACAGCAACTCCTGTTGTTGTTCCAATAATAATGCGTTTATTAAAATCTGAAAGGCTAATGAATGCAATTAGAATTGATGAACTTAAAATTTGGAAAGAAACAGAAAAGCATATGGCCTGGGTTGCCAATGGCAAAGCAGATATTACTTTTTCTGCAATTGCAGCTGCGGCAAAATTGTATTTAACCGGAAATGATCTTAAGATGGCTTCTGTAGATATCTGGGATAACTTTTACCTTCTTACAAGAGACTACAAGGCAGCAAATTTTTCTGATTTAAAAGGCCATGAAATTTATATTCCTCTGTACAAGGAGGCTCCCCCGTATGCAATTACATCATACCTAATGAAGAAGCAGGGTGAAAACCCGGATGACTACAGCTTTAATTTTGGAAATCCTTTTGGAAGACCAGAAGAATTTAAAGATAGATTTATAAAAGGGGAGATAGATACTGTTCTTCTGCGTGAACCCGAAGCCAGTTTTGCTCTTCATGGTGCAGGAAATTCAGCCTCAGTTGCAATTTCCTATGCAGATATTTGGAATGAAATTCATCCCGGCAGTGGAATGCTTCCAAATGCAGGGCTTATTTTTAAGGGTGAGTTTGCAAGAGAGCATCCGGAAGCTGTTAAGTTGTTAATGGAAGAACTTAAAATTGCAATTGACTATATAAATAAAAATCCAAAAGATACTGCAAATCAGTCTTATGACTTAATGGGTGGTAGTGTTGAAGGACTTGAGCTGTTTCTTGAAAGGGTTACATATCGCCATGAGCCAAGTGAAAATGTTATTGAGTCAATTATTGAGTATCTTAAAGTTCTTGGTGATTCAAAAGCTTTCTCCTATGTTGGAGAAAATGAAGAAGTAAGGGCTATGTTCGGGGTCTAAACTATTGACTGGACTGATATAGCTGTCTATCTTTATTAAAGTAAAGAACTAATTAATAAGAGGTGACAGCTATGGATATTAAGTATTCCGGTCCTGTATGTGAATTTGAGGTTGCCGGTCCATGTGGAATTGTTATATTTGGTGCATCCGGGGATCTTACAAGGCGAAAATTGCTGCCTGCCTTATTTGAACTTTATAAGAGAAGCAG
>JALTGJ010000461.1 GCA_027077185.1 Spirochaetales bacterium
GATAACAACTTTAAGCATAACCACATTTGTTTTTACTCTGCTGGTATTTTCCATTGTTTCAAGTTTTATTTCTTTGCCCTCTGCGGAAGATGACTTTATTCAAAAGCAAAAAAATAATATTTCAAAGTTTATAAAAACTGCAGACAATAAAGGTTCTTCTGTGGCCATTTCCGGATTTTCTGATTATGAGGAAAATCTTCTTATTATAAAACACAATGGGAAAACTCTTTTTTCACGGTATGATAATCCTTATTATTCTGCTGTTTATGGACCCGGAGACTTTCAGTACTTTAAAACATCAGAGTATGAATTTTTCTTTGATGTTAGAGAGCTGGCCCGTTTACAGTCTACTTACAACATATTGTTTTTCGTTATAGTTGTAATGAGTGTTCTTGTCTTTCTGGTATATTACAGTCCTCATTTTGCTTTAACTATTACAGATCCCATTCATATTATGAAACGGGGTTTTTTAGAGGATGATTATAATCTTGAGGTTGAAATACCGGAAATATATAAAAATGATGATATTTACAAACTGGGCTCCCTGTATAATGAAAAATATCTGCCACTAAAAGCAAGAGAGTCCAGTTCTTCAGTAAAAAATCATTCCAGTCTTAGTATGGATGATTTTGAGGATCTTTTTAAATAGAGCCTTACTCAGATTCTTTAGGGAAAAGATAGATCACACCAATTTTGTGGGTTCTATCCATTGAAAAAGTATTAACCATATTTTTTTCACTTTTAAGAGTAAGTTCGAAGAAATGGTTAATTGTCTCGTATTCTTTATTTTCTATTCTTAATTCAAAATGGAATGTTCTTTCCTCATTTTCCTCATCTGCTGCAATAGGCGCAGGCATGAATGTATAACTGCCCTTTGTGCTTTTTACCACTGTAAAAGGGTTCTGCCATGTATTATCAATCATTTTGGCCAGAGTATTTTCAAAAATCAGGCTGATTTCAATATTTTCTGCCGGAACAAAGTTTTCTCCCATAAGTACAGTACCAATTATTGAGGGGAAGTTATATAAATATCTGGTGGATATATTTCTGTTTGTTTTTTTGGTGTTGTAATAAGACCTTTCTGTTTGAGAAATTTTTTCTATTCCCTTGTTAATTAAGGTCACCAGATCAACCTTTGTTTGTATAAGATTATGATAGTTGTCTTCAAAATGGAGTAATCCTCTTCCTGAAATTATATATTCAGGTTTAATTCTGTTTAAAACAAAGCAGGCAACATCCAGCCTGCATTGAAGACAATCAGCCATTTCAAATCCTTCTTTTCTCTTATCCTCAAATATATCATTTACAGTATCAATTACTATGCTTTCCATAATGTTGTGAACGTTCACGGTTTTTCCCTCCAAAGGTAATAGCACTTAAATTATAACAAATTATTTCTGAATTATCTAACCCTTTTTTATAAAAAGATCATCTTTAAAATTATGAGCTTCGAACATATGTTCTCTGGTTAATTTATCGATATGAGAGAGCTGCTTTATAATTGGTTTTATTTTAGACCTTAAATTACTGTCCTTGTGAGGACAGTTAAATACTGAGACTGGCAGTTCACATTCACGGACAAGTTTAAGAATTGTACTTTCTCTTACTTCGCACATGGGTCTGATAATATAAATTTTACCCTTAAAAAAATCCTGTACAGGTTTCATTGTTGAGAAATCGGCTCTAAAACAGAGATTCATTATAGTTGTCTCTGTAAAATCATCAAGGTGATGACCCAGTGCAATTTTAGTAATATTGTTTTCTTTGGCATATTCGAATAGAATTCTTCTCCTGTTTCTTGAACAAAGGTAGCAGTTAAATGTATTTTTAAAGGATTCTGGAAACATACTGGCTTTTACAATCTCGAAGGGGATATTTAGGGTCTTAAAGAAATTTTTAAGCTTATCTGTTTCCTCTTCATTTATGGAATATTCTCTCCAGTTTATCATTATTGCCTTTAGTTCATATGAAATAGGGAGCCATTTAAGTCTTAGAGAAAGGGCAAGGGCCAGAGCCAGTGAGTCTTTCCCCCCGGAAATACCCAGGAG
>JALTGJ010000462.1 GCA_027077185.1 Spirochaetales bacterium
ATTAATAAATTTGGAGAATGCTGTATAAAAGAAGCAGGTATTGATGGTTTCTTTTTTGGAGCATTTGGCTGTGAGAAAGGATGGATGAGTGAAGCACAATACAAAGATTTGGTAAGACCCTCTGATCTCAAAGTTCTCAATGAACTTAAAAAAGCTGAAATACTTTTTTTACATATTCATGGAGAATCAGATTCCTTTTTTAATCTTCTTAAAGATTATCCCTGTAATGGAATAAGCTGGGAAGATAAACTTGCAGGTCCATCTCTCGAAGAAGCAAAAAAGTTGACTGATAAATGTCTAATTGGTGGAATAGATCATCTTAATGCAAGAACCTGCGGTTCTGGAGATATTGTTACGGAAGGAAAAAAATCCATTGCTTCTGTTAATAACAGTGGGCTAATACTAGCTCCAGGATGTACTTTTCCAGGTGACACACCAGAAGAGAATATGCTTGCATTGAAAACTGCGGTGGGTGCTGGATGAGCATTGAAAACCAGAGTTTAAAAGCCAAAATTTATGATAAAATTCTAAAAAACATTGTTGGTAATAAATTTGCAGCTGATGAATTACTTGTTGAGAGCAAGCTTGTAAAAATGTTTAATGTAAGCAGAGCTCCTGTTAGAGAGGCTCTGATTGAGCTATGCAGTGCAAATATTATAAGAAATATTCCCAGAGCAGGGTATCAAATAATAAGAATTTCAGAAAAGGATCTTCGGGATGCATTTCAGTTTAGATTGATGCTTGAAATTGAAGGTCTAAAACTTGGGTTTTCTAAAATTACAAAAAATATTATTTCTGAACTTGGAGCCCTTGCTTTTAAGAGTGATGAAGTAAGAAATCTTGGTCTGGAAACAGATGAAGTAAGTGAAAAAATGAAACTTAACAATCAGTTTCATATCGCAATAAACAGTATAGCCGGTAATAGTTTAATAACTAAAGCTCTGGATAATACTTTGGATTTGCTTTGGAGAGGGCTTGTTCAGATTATGATACATGAAAATAGAACACCTGTTCCTGAAAGTACATATCATTCAGGAATTGTGAAGGCCATGGAGACAGGTGATCTTGATAAAGCCATGAGAAATCTTACAGATGATATTATGGTTTACAGTAGTATAGGCAATGGTTTTTAAAAAAAAATTTATTGACATTTATGTCATATAAATAATTTTTATCTTTTTTGGAGGTTCATATGAAATTGGGAATCAGATTATTTGTTATTCTGATGTTAATGGGGCTTCTTGTTCTGCCTGTTTTCGGAGCAGGGAGTAAAGAAGCATCGGCAGACGATGGTTACATTTATCTTGCGCTTACAGCACCGATTACCGGTGATTATGCTGAGTATGGTGGTAATTTTAAAAAATCTGTGGAAATGGGAATTGACATGATCAACGCCAAAGGCGGTGTTCTGGGTAAACAGATAAAGCTTATTATTGGTGATTCAAAAGGAGATCCAAAAGAATCTGCAAATCTGGCTCAGAAGTTCACTTCTGACAATAGAATTGTTGCGGAAATTGGTGATTTTACCAGTACAAGTTGTTTAGCTGGGCAGCCAATATATACAGATGCCGGAATGGTTCAGCTTTCTCCAACATCAAGTCATCCTGATTTTGCAAAAGGTTCGAAGTACAGTTTTGGTATAATTGGGACCCAGGCTGGAGAGGGGCCCTTTATGGCCAAGATGACAAAAGAACTTGGTTTTAAAAAGGTTGCTGTTCTATTTATTAATAATGACTGGGGTATTGTTACGGATAAATATTACTCCAATGCTCTTGCAAAAAACGGGATTGAAGTTGTTGGGCGAGAGTCTTATTTTGATGGAGAACAGGATTTTACTGCTGTTCTGACAAAATTAAAAGACACAGGTGCCGATATGCTTTTTATTGCATCTATGTACAATGATGGAGCTTTGATAAACAAGCAAAGACAAAAATTAGGTTGGGATATTCCAGTTCTTGGTCCGGGATCTCTTTATTCTCCAAAACTTGTAGAGCTTGGCGGCGATGCAGTTGAAGGTCTATATACTCTTGTTGTATTCCAT
>JALTGJ010000463.1 GCA_027077185.1 Spirochaetales bacterium
GTAATACCTATGCTAATTGTGACAGTATCTTTTAACTTTAAAGTTTCTTTTATTTCTCTGCCCGAGATAGAAATCCGTACTCGCTCTGCAAGTGCAACAGCTTCACCTCTTTCCAATTCAAGCAAAATCACAAACTCATCACCACCCCATCTGGCCAGAAGATCATCCGGACGTATTATACCCTCAATTAGACGGCTGATCATTATTAGAACTTTGTCGCCCTTAAGATGTCCTTCGGTATCGTTAATATTTTTAAACCTATCTACATCTATAATTATTAAGGAAAGGGGAATGCCATATCTTTTTACTCTATACACCGATCGTGTAAATTTTGCTTCAAACTCTCTCCTGTTTGCAACATTTGTTAGTGAATCTGTAGCTGCTACTACTTCAAGATGACGCTGAAACCTTCTTAAAGTAATTGAACTGATAATAATGATAATTACAGTTGTTATTATCCCAATTAAGATAGTAAGAAAAAAATTACTTCTTGCCGGCAACAAAGCCTTTTTCTCCTGTTGCACGACAACAATAAACCAGTCCATCTCAGGGACATACCGGGCACTCACAAGGTATGCCTCTCTGTTGTAGACATAACTGCCGTCAACAGGTTCTGATTTTTTAACAAGCAGCTTCGAAGACATATTATTTATCACAGATTTATCGAACATATCTTCCTGATTAATATTCCCGCCATCTGAACGTACCTGAATAACACCCCTGTTATCCACCAGAAAAATACTACGATGATACTTTTTCTCCTTTTCTGCCAGCATTTCAGTTATATGATTCAGCTTAACGCCAACACCTACAACACCCAGAATATTTCCAATGGAATCCACTAAACGATAATTTATAAATATTGTAAAAATATTATTGGCTGCCTCATTTGTATCAACCATAAGTTCGTACTCTTTATCTGAATCCAGGAAATTGTAATACCAGGAATCATGGGTATTTGAGGAACTAATTTTCTTTAATATACCACCAGGATAATAGTAGGAATCTGTCATATTCGATATAAAAAAAGTGGAAAAGAAACCATATTTCTCCTGTATTTTCTTTAGGTACCTGGTAATCATATCCTTATCCAGCTCTCCCTTCTCAATCCAATTAATAAGAAAAGAATCCCTGGACATTGCAGAAGATATATTTACTGGAAGGGTAAGCTCTCTCTGTATTTCAGAATATATATTACCGCTTAATAAGGGAAGGGAGGAGGAAAACAGATCTTCTCTTACAGATTTCCTGGTAAGAAGATAGTTAAAGATACTTGTCCCAAGAAATGCAGATACAATAATTACAATTAAAAATGTTATGGTTCTTCTTTTGGATACTGGCATAATGCAAAGTACCATAATAAAGTATATTTGTACCAGAACCATCTCCCCACTAGAATATCTTTTAAGAATAAACTGTTGTGGTTTTAAAAACAGTTATTTAGGCAGGGGATATAATCCTGGAAACTCCTCATAAGCTTACCTGCTGATTTTTCCAATCAAAATGTTATTAGATATTTTGAACTTGACAAGGGGAATATATCAGATTATTTTACTTAAACCCACCCTAAGGAGACTGGTTTAGGGTTATTATTTTTAGTTTAAGTTTTTACAAAAGTAAAAAGCATACTACCTACGGCCTGGAGATTTACGATGAAATTATCGAATTATGCTATGGTTATCATCATGCTTTTTGTTTCCAATTTATTGGTGGTGGCAGGTGAACAAACAAATTCTCAAATTGAAAGTGCGGGATACAAAACCGATGTCATGATGATGCCGTATTATACCGGCACAATCATTCCGACTCCCCAACATGCAAAGTACGAGAGAATATTTTTATCACTCGATAAAACCGGGATTGTTTTAGCTGACGATATTAAGAGTACAGATAGCAGACTCTCGTACCTGCTGGACCGCATCGAAAGGTACGGCGGGCATTATGAATTTGTTTCCCCCTCCAGGGTTCAAGGTAAAACGTGTCTAATCTATGTTGGGGACACTAAGGAAGCTGAAGATTTAATTCCTCCCG
>JALTGJ010000464.1 GCA_027077185.1 Spirochaetales bacterium
CCAGGCTTGTCTTAAAGTGCTCATTGGTGACTATAAGGCAAATGTGAACAGGAGACATCATAACACCCATAAAGCCAAATGAAAAGGCCAGAGATACTGTGGATAAAATTTGTACCAGAGAAGGATCGTGTCCAAGAAGAGATATTGCTATAGGTATTGAAGCTCCTGCAAATCCAACTGTAATTCCTGTTGTCAGACCACTGACAAAGGGTATTATCATTATAAGTGCAATAATAGGTATTCCCCAGTTATCAAGTTCCATTCTCATTTGATCCATAAGAAGAACTCCATCAGGAAGTCTTGATTCAATAAATGCGCCATATATACCAACCAGCATAACAATAAAAACCATAATTAATGGTTTTTTGTTAATTATTATTTTTTTCCATGCTGTAAACGGGAGAGGGCGCTGGATCTGGAGTAGTATGATTGCACTCAGCAAGCCAATTATCATGGGCAGGTATTTACTAAAATTAGAGATTGAAGGGATAAATATTAAAATTGCTGCATAAACCAGTATAACAATAATTATTGGCAGAACGAGTTTAATTATCCCTTTTTCTGCCTTTTCTTTGTCACTTTCCTGATTTTTCACCTTTCGGAGTAGAAAAAAGTATCCGGTAGCTATTGCTGCAGCAGTCATAGGCAGCCCAAGAAGAAAAAGCTGCCAGATTGGGAGGTCGGCTATATCAGAAGTTAGTATTAGGCCAGGGTAAAGAGGCCATGTATATTCCCATATATGCCGGAACCAATAGTTAATTTTTGTTTTTAAAACAGGGTCGATTATATTTTTTTCATCACAGTCGTCTACCAGAGGAGCTGAAAATATTGCTCCTCCGGGCATGGGCAGCAGCCCTATTATGGCTGGAAGAACAGCAATCGCCCCTTTAACAGACAGTTTTACTTTTATTGAATTAACAAGATCTTCCATTATTCCGGCTCCGGCCATTTGGGACGAAAGCCATATGACAAGGAAAATTATTGCTGAAAGTCCTGCATTGTCAATACTGTAAAATCTACTCCATGTAATGGAAACAATTGTGCCGGCTGAATGTCCTGACCAGAGTGCAAGTGCAACTGTACCGGCAAGAATAGAGAGTGCAAGGTTTTTTAATAGTTTATTGAAAACTAAAATAATGCTTAGAGATATTAATATCTTTACAAGTACAGGAATTACCATTTCATTGTTGTCCTATTGATCTTTTTTTGCTGAAAGTTTATCTGAAATATTCATAAATGCCTCAAGACCGATAGCATCAAAGGGGTTTGTGGGTGAACCATCTCCGTTTCCGAATATCATTACTTCAGGCAGCTTGATTTTGGCCATTTCAGTTGCAACCCCAATGGCTGTTTCTTTATCAATTTCGGCTTTATCTTTTGGAGTTAAACCTGCCTGAACCAGTAATGTAGCTCCTTTTGCTTCAGATTCTTTTTGAAGTAGATTTGCAGCTGCATCTTCTTCAGCTTTCTGTCTGTTAAGTTTAGATACCTCAAACTCTTTTTGCGCCTGGGTAACAGCTTTTATTTTAATAACTTCTTCTTCAGCTCTGGCAACAGCTATACGGGCCTTCCCCTGTTCCTCTGCTGTAATTGCATCCTGCTTCGCTTTCTCTGCATTTGCCTGGGCCACAATTCTTTGCTGTTCAGCTTCTTTTTTCTTTCCAATCAGTGCGTCTATTGTTGAATCAAAATCAATATCTTTAATTACAAACTGAAGAACTTTTATGTTGTAACGTAATAGAGGTGATATTTTTCTTACAACAGCTTTTCCGGAAGCATCATACTTAACTTTAACAGTTCTTTCTATAAATTCTTTACCCTCAATATTAGTGTATATATGTTCATCCGCAGTAGTTTCAAATATACCCCGTCTAATCTGTTCTTCCGCCAGAGTTGTAAATTCAGATCTTCTTGTAGAATAGGATTCTTCTGCTTTCATTAAAGTTGCAGTCTGCATTAAAGCTTCAGTTATTACCTGCCTTATAAGGTCGCTTTGAACCTTTTCATAGGATTTAAAATCCTGGTGAAGCAGGAGCTGATCTTCTTCTTTTAACGATAATCTGAATTTAATTGAACCTGAGATATCAGCAGTTCCACCATCATTAAAACGAACTTTAATGGTATCAGCAGCTTCTCCGGAACCTCCTTCAAGATCAGATTTACTAAAATAATTCATATCAGATATTTGGTAGGTAGTTACATTCCCAAAGAATTTTCCGTACATTCCCGGTTTGTCATGAATAGACATCTTACCGGTTACAGCAGCCTGCATAATCTGATAATATCCGGATTTATTTGTAGATACCAGGTAACTGGAAAATGTAAATGCTATTCCTCCCAGGACAATCAGAAGAACTACAATGCTTATCATCTTTTTCATTTTCATACTCCTCACTTTCAAAGTATAACAGAGCTCTCTCTCTTTTTCTATTGACTTTGCATATACAATTTTTTATTTTAGCATGAAATGATATATAATTGCTAAATAGAGTAAAATTTAATTTTGTCCGGAGAATTTTATGAATAAAGATACATCGGTTGTTGTCCTTGGTGCCAGCCCTAAGGCAAACCGGTATTCCAATATGGCAGTAAGACAGCTTCTTAGTAATGGATACAGGGTAATACCTGTAAATCCTGGTCATTCAGAAATTGAAGGTCTTGATACAGTGGCACATTTGAATGATATAGAAGAGAATGTACATACTCTTACTTTGTATCTAAGTCCCCAATGGAGTGAAAGGATTGAGGAGGATATTATTAGTCTGAATCCCGGCAGAGTAATTTTTAATCCCGGAACTGAATCCAATATATTAAAAAAATCGTTGAAGAAGTCAGGTATTCCATATATTGAAGCCTGTACACTTGTTATGCTGAGTACTGGTCAATTTATTAACACCCGGATTAATTGATCATAGTATATTATGAAAAGAATAGTATGATAAAATATAACAGTATTTACAATTACTGATAAAAGTAATATTTATTTTTCTAAATACTTACTGTATATGTAAATAAGAAAACAATGTTTTATAAGATAATTGGCATATTTATTGCTTATCTTTACTTGTAAGTTTAAAAAAACAGGCGGTTTATATATGTCCGATGCTGCTATGCTTGGTCGCTCTGCATCAAAGAAGGAACTACATACTGAATTATTAAGAAAGTCTATTCATATGATGGTAGCTTTTGTTCCTACTTTTGCAAGATTTAATCTTTTATTAACATTTTTTGCTCTCTCAGGGGCTGTCTTTTTATATTCATATGCTGAATTTATGCGTATAAAAGGGATAAGAGTTCCCTTTATATCAAATATAACCAGTAGTGCATCACGTAGTAAAGATCGGGATTTCGTTTTGGGACCAGTTACCCTTGCTCTGGGTGCTCTTATGGCCTTAATTCTATATCCTGAACCGGCAGCGGCTGTTGCAATATATGCTCTGGCATTTGGCGATGGTTTTGCAAGTCTGTTTGGAAAACTATTTGGGCGCAGAGTTATACCTTTTTCAGGGGGAAAAACTTTTGCAGGTTCCAGTGCCTGCCTTATATCTGTTTTTCTTGTTACTCTGTCAATTTCCGGATCAGTAAAAGCTGCCGTAATAATTTCTATTGCAACAACATTTATAGAAGTAATACCGTCTGGTGATTTAGATAATATGCTTATTCCTGTTGGAACCGGATTAATAGCTGCTTTAATAATGTAGCTCAGGTCCATTGATATATTTTATTTATTTTGTATGAAAAAAGTAGTATTCCACCAGCCATATTTATGATAGCTGTGTAGCTTATCCAGCTGGGGATGAGATAAAAAAGCACTTCGTTGGATAATGCTACCATTCCAGTAGCAAGAGCCAGAAATAAATATTCATTATTATTATTTTTTAGAGAAGCAATAATAAAATTAAAAAATGCAAATATTTGAAGCAGAATAAAAACAATATTCATTCCATATTCTGTACCTGTCCCTTTTAAAAGAATAATATTTGTCTCAAAAAGATCTATAGGAATGGATGAGGATAGGATAAAGGAGACTAATATTATGATAAATAATGAAGTTTTTTGCTTTCTGAATGCTATTCCTGTTGCAAATAAACCTGCAGAAAATAAGCAGAGTATGGTAACAATTTTTCCAAAATAAAAAATTCTGGTGACTGTGGCAGATAAATATGCAGGGTAGCCTAAAAATCCATCAATTAGGAAGACACTTCGAAAAGAGGTAAATGACAGGGCAAGGATTCCCAGACTGAAAAAGAATATTTCAGGTGAAGCAATTTTTTTAAAAAATATTCTTAATAGTAGGCCGGAGACAAAAGCCAGCAGTGTCTTTGCAAAAATCAGATATAATATAGAGAATGGTGAGTAATTATTTGTTAGAGTTTCAGTGAAATTAATATTTGCCCCATCACTAACCTTAACGTAGAAGAAGATTATGACAGATATTATTCCTATCAGTAACAGTGCTGCAATAAAAATGGCAATTTGTGTTGCATTGGTTCGAAATGGTTTCATGCTTATATAGTAAACGTAAAATTAACATAAGGTCAAAAGTATATAAGCTTTTTTATAGGAGAAATATAAAAATAGCTATAGGGACGGCCAACTTTCTTCGATAATCAATACTGGGAGGATCTCAAAATGAAGAAAATTTTAGTGGCAGTAGTTTTTTCTCTATGTACTTCATTTATTTTTTCAGGAGAAATAGCACAGTATATAAATCTGGGGTTTTCCAGTAATTCAAAATATTTTATGTTTGGTCAATATGGAATTAGTTCTGAGAACACAAAAGCTTTTGCAGAAAGCTATATAGTTGATGTTGCCAGGAATATCTTTATAAAAGATGGTGTAAGCAAACGAGTATTTGACGATAAAATTTTGCCTGGTCAGGAAGGACTTGGCGGATTACTGGCAATTTTAGAAAAATCTGCAGATATTATCGAAAAAACGGGAATTAATCATATTTCAACAGGAAGGGTTGTATATCTTCTTGTTAATGGTGAAGAACCAAAAGAAAGGCTTGAATTTCGTGATTTTTATAAAGGTGATTCCTATACTGTAACATTAATTCAGGAAAAATTTGGAACTGACAATAGTGTAAGCTCTTCATTCCATATTAATCTCTCTATTACAGATAAAATGGATAGAGTCAAAACTTATACAATAGGGCTTCCCGATTTCAAAAGAAAGGATGTTACTGCTTACAGAATTAAGCAGGTTCTGTTTACCCCTTCAGAAGAGGGAATTGTTTTTGTGATTGAGAAGGAAATGAATGGTTCAAAAGGTAAAACTATACGATATATGGTAGAAACACTGGTTTTTTAGAAATATCTACACAAAATCCTTAATCGGTATCGCCTTGTTTGCTTTTTCACTAAAAGCTATTAGATAAACAGCTACTCCTGATGTTATTGTATCTATAAGAACACTAAAACTTACAAGTACTGGTGATATTGATCCTATTATAAGAAAACCTTCTTCCAGGCCTTTGCCGTAAAGTTTGCTCATTGCTGCAAGTGATACCAGGACGCCTATTCCAGGAACTGATCCCCCCATGAATGATGTAAGAAAACTGAACAGCATAACCCATAGTATACCACCAAAAGTTATTTCAAGACTGGAATACGATTTAATTATAAGGAAGAAGGTTATGCTTGTTACAGCTGCAGTTCCTGCCTTACCCAGGATAGTAAAAAGGGGCAGGACTGTACTGCTTATTTTTCTTGGTATCCCAAGATTCTCCTTTGCATGATAAATTAAGCTTGTTAAAGTAAAGTAACTGTTTCCGGATGCAGCAGCAGCCAGAGAAGGACCCAGTATGGCGTATATTATTTTATAGGGATTCTGCTTTCCTCCCAGAAAATATATAAAAGCAGGATAAAGACCGAAAATAATTAAAAATGTAGTTATCGATAGAAGAATTATTAATTGATTGAAAAGGATAAGCTGAGGGGTATTTATAATTTGCATTGTAAAATTTGCTGCAAGAATTATCATTCCGAAACCAAGGATTTCAACTATAAATCGACCAATTTGGTATAAAATTCTGGACATGGCATCAAAAAACTGATAAGCAGGTCTTGTCATAACTTTATCAAATGAAAAATTTGAACCCAGTAGAAACCCCAAAAAGGCTGAAGGAAGTAAAAAATTATTGTTTTCAGAAAAAATTTGAAACAAATTCATTGGGAAAATTGAGAACAGAATATTTTTATAACCAGGGAAACTATAAGAGATTTTAT
>JALTGJ010000465.1 GCA_027077185.1 Spirochaetales bacterium
TACTTCCTTCATATTTAGGAGCAATATTAAGACCATAAATTATTTAAAGGCTGGTAATAAAAAATATATGCAGCCTAAAATTGAAGGAGAAAAAAATGAAGAAAGCATTAATTACACTGGCACTCATATCAATGGCAGGAATGGCACTTTTTGCAGAAGGAAGCAAGGAAAACAATTCAACAGTACCCAATACAGGTTACATGGGACGGGGTTATGCCGCACAAAATTATAATGGACAGATGCCCGGGAACAGACAGATGCCCAATGGTTCATGGAATGGAAACAATAACCAATCCAGCTGGGGGCCAGGTGCAATGTTTAACTCAGATGCAGAAAGTATGACCCTTACAGGAAAACTGGATCTGACAGACGTTAACGATCCAAAACTTACTGTAGGAGAAAATACATATGAACTTATGGTTCCTTACAGACTTGACTATGATATGGATATAAAAGACGGAGATGAAATTACAATAAATGGATTTGAAGTCCCGGGTTACGGCAGAGATACAAACCCGGATTTAACTAATTTAATGGTTACAGGAGCAACATTTAACGGTAAGGAATATAGCCTCGATGCTGATGATATGGGTTATAGAGGCAGAGGAATGGATTACGATGATCAGCGAGGTAGAGGAAGAAGGCCAGGAAGATCAAATAATAGATTCCAGCCAAATGGAATGCGAAACAGCCGGTATTGCAGATAAACCTTTATTACCAATTCTAAATATTGACTGCCGGTTTTCCGGCAGTCTTTTTTATGTAAAACAGAGGTTAGAATGAATTTTAAGGAGGGGATTATTCTAACAAAAAATTAAGAGCATTTTTTTTTATAACGCCATTATAGTCAGTTTCAGGATCATCATCCAATGTTAACAATATTTTTGGATAATTATCTTTTATCTTTTTAAAGGGTAATAGCTCTCTTGTTAGAGTACTCTCTTCTCTTACTGTTGCTGAAACCTGAAAGTACATTATTCCTTTTTGATTTATAGCAATAAAATCAACCTCAAGATTATCCACTTTTCCAATATAGACATCATAGCCCCTTCTTATCAATTCAAGATATATTATATTTTCCAGAATATGCCCAATGTCAATTGATTTACTCCCAAGTAAAAAATATCTTAACCCTATATCCACAACATAATATTTCTCAAGAGTTTTTAAATACTGCTTCCCCTTTATATCAAAACGCTTTGCCTGATAAACTATATAACTGTCCATTAACGCTTTTATATATGATTCAACAGTATGTGCAGATATTTTTCTGCCACCAGAGGTCATTGTATCACTTATTTTCTTTATTGAGGAAGTATTGCCAATATTATGAAACAAAAACCGTATAACACTTTCCAGCATCATAACATCTGTAATCCTGTTTCTAGCAACAATATCTTTAAGAACAACTGTATTAAAAATACCACCTAAATAATCATAAATTAGTCTTTTATTTTCCCCAAGCTCTCTGGCATATGGGAAAGAACTGAATTCCAAATAATTGATATATTTCTGTGCCAATTCTCCTTTGTTAACAGGAAAACCAACATACTCTTTAAATGAAAGCGGCAGCATCTCAATTTCAACGTATCTACCGGATAATAAAGTAGCAATTTCTCCAGAAAGCAATTTTGCATTAGAACCAGTAATATAGATATCCATATTTTTTTTAATGTAAAAGCTATCCACTACTCTTTGAAAATTTTCAACCTGCTGTATTTCATCCAGAAAAATATAGTTTTTTTTATCTTTTTGTATTTTACTTTTAATGTACGTATAAAGATTTTTTACATTTCTTAGTTCATCAAAATCCATATCTTCAAAATTAATTGATATAATCTGATCCGCAGGCACACCCTGATTCAATAAATATTGCTGATACATTTCCAGCAATGTTGACTTCCCACATCTACGTATGCCTGTAATAACCTTGATGATATTTTTATCTCTAAAGGATATTAGTTTTTCTAAATATTGTTCACGAATTATCATACAACACCTTTTATAGTACT
>JALTGJ010000466.1 GCA_027077185.1 Spirochaetales bacterium
TATCTTTTGCACCTGCTACAAGCCCCATTATTTCACCTTTTTCATTTCTCATCACTGAAGCATTGAAGCTCATAGGTATGCGACGGCCTGATTTGGTAACATATGTCAGCTCATAGTTTCGTAATACTCCTCTTTTGGTGAGCTCTTCCAGGGTACCTGTAAAGAAAGGTTTAACTTCTTCTTCTTCTTCTTCTTCTGCAAAGATTATTCCAACCGGTTTACCGATTAGTTCCTCCTCACTGTACCCAAGAAGGTCAAGAGTTGCCTGATTTATAGTACGAATTGTTCCATCCGGATTTGTAACTATAAGGGTATCAAGAAAATTGGCAATAATATTTTCAGCATAATTTTTAGCTGCCTCTAGCTCGTCATTCAAATGTTTTAATTTTGTAATATCTCTAAAATCGTCGATTATGCCGGTTATCTCACCATTCGGACTTAGATATGGTTTTGCAACTTCCAAACATTGTATTGATGAACCATCTCTTAGCTTTATTTCTATTTCGTCCTCAGTATGTTCCATACCGGAAAGTATACGTGTTAACTGACAATTTTTAGTATGACAGAACTTTCCTTTTAAAACTTCATAGCATTTCTTACCTAAGATATCATCTTTTTTTCGTCCTAACATTTTTGCCATCGTGCTGTTAACCCGGGTTACATTGAAATCTTTATCGATAATCCAGATACCATCTGCAGCAGTTTCTAATATCTGGTCAAGTTCAAAATGGGCCTTTTTTATTAACTCTTCTGCCTGCTTGCGTTCGCTAATATCCTGTCCTTGAGCAATTATTGCAACCGGAGATTTTTCATCAGGTCCGAGAACAGCAGCGGAACTCCATAAGCAAATAGCATTATCTCCATTTTTACATCTGATTGGAACCTCCTCTTTCCAGAGTTGGCCTTTTAATGTTTTATTGATCTTTTGTGAAAAATCTTTTTGATATTCTTCTGGAAAGATAGTTAGTATTGATTGTCCAAGCATTTGCTCAGCATTGTAACCGGTAAGCCTTTCAAAAGCAGGGTTAAAGAGTGTAATTTTACCTTGTTTATCCCATACGATAATGGGAGTATTTGAATACTGGATTAGGCTATTCAGATAATTTTTTGTGTCTTTTAGTTCTTTATGAGTCTTTATTGATTTCTCTCTCAGTATTCCAGCAAGATAACCAATAATAACAAACATCGCTGCGCGTGAAATGTTATATATGTATAAAACATTCAGGTGTGAAAGCAAATGAAAAGCTATTATCAAAACACCAAGGAAAGCAGCTACCCATACACCTTTTTTACCCCACCAAAAAGCTGCTAATGCTATGGGTAGATAAAAAATATGAGTAAATAGTTTAGCACTATGAAGGACAAAGTGTGCATAGTAAGTAATCCCAATACAAAGTATAATAAGCAAACCAGTAGTTATTATTTTAAAGTATAGATTTTCATAAAATTGGTTCTTTTCATTATCTGCACTGGTTATAAAGATCATGAATTAATCTCCTTTCTCTGGAGATATAGCTGAAAACATTAATAATTCATTATTTTTGATGATTACGCATTAAAAATACTATTGGTTATATCAATAATAAAAATGTTTTATTGAAATATATTATGTTAGCCTATCTTATTACCTTTTGGCCGTAAACCATAAACTTTCTTAAAATGATGAATAAGAATTTTCTCCTTTTCTTTAAAATTTTCATTACACACAAAAAATCTGAAGAAAGCATTGTTTCTCGTTTATAAATTTATTTATAACTTCATTTTTTGTCCACTTACCCAGATGAGTTTTTAGTCTTTTTCTAATGTTCTTGGATGAACCTATATAGAATACATTGGTTGATTTTAATGGATACCTAATATTATCATTTGCAATCGACATCTCATATATGCCTGATAGTTCAGGTGTATTTTCTTTCACAGAATCCAATGTCATGGGAAAGTAAGAAGAAAAATTAATCCAATTAGGAGGATATAAGTTATTGTAAGTCCTTCTGTAAGAAGGAGCTATTC
>JALTGJ010000467.1 GCA_027077185.1 Spirochaetales bacterium
CGAAGGTTTCGCAAGAGTTGACTTTTTTATAGAAAACAAGTCAGGGAATATACTTATTAATGAAATAAATACCCTGCCGGGGTTTACTGAAATAAGTATGTTTGCAAAACTATGCAAGGTTTCAGGCCTTCCCTATAAAGATATGCTGACAAGAATTATTCAACTGGCAGAAGAACGATATAAAGACAAAAACAATCTGATATTCAGAAAGGAATAACTATCATCTCGATACATTCCTCGCGGAGCTCGGAACACTCGATGAACAGTTACATAAATTGCTGAGCTTGGTGAAGGTTGTTGACCAAAGTATTATAAGTTAATCCCCGGTAGTCGAGTGTTTTTGCTCCGCAAAAATGTATCGAGACTACCAGTGTTCATGAGCAATAACCCTCGATTTAAGTTTTCTCTTTGATAAAATAGGATCCTCATCCGGGTAGCCCAGTAAAAGAAGCATAACTACCCTCATGGAATATGGAACACTGAGTATATCTTTAACTTCTTCTTCATCATATGTAGTTACAACACAAACACCAAGTTTTTCAGCCCTGGCCTGTATCATCATAAAAGCTACAGCCATTGAGATATCTATGGGGTATGAGTTCTGACCATTCGGCATTTTATACTCTGTATTTGTGGTACATGCTGCAATTATAACAGGAGCAGAACCTACATGATCCTGACCATAGGATGCATCTTTTATTCTTTGTCTGACAGCTTCTTCGGTACATGCAATAAATCTCCATGGTTGACGGTTTTTTGCAGAAGGTGCCCGTACTCCTGCATCTAGAATTCTTTCCAGAACATTAGTTTCAACAGGTTTTGATAAATATTTTTTTATTGTAACCCAGTTTTTAATTTCATCGAGAATTTGCATATTACCTCTTTAAGCTTTTTGCGCTGTGTCACATTTTGAACTTTGATAACACCTCTTACCTAACACATATCAATTCAATAGACATCGCAAAAGCCTCCTTTACCTTGACGATATATAAGAATTTCACGTATTGTAGAATTACATGAAACAGATCTACCTGCTAATCACTCTTCTTCTTATACATACCGGACAAGTAACAGCAATAAACCTGTCCAACAGTTCATACTATCATATATTAGAAGATATTAACACCTTTTCTTCTTTTTTTCCACGAACAGAAAACTCTAAAGGAGAAGCAGAAGCTCTGGATTTTATTGAAAAAAATCTGCTTAAAAATGGCATTAACTTTACCAGGTATAAACTTAAAAACTCAGAAATTATAAATTCCGGTTCCGTCTCTATCGATGCTATTTTCCCAGGCAAATCTGCAAACGAAATTTTTCTAATTTTTCCTCTAAATACTAAAGTCGATTCCCGTCCGGGAAGAGATGGTTCCGGCAATCTTGCGGCTGCATTATTTCTTGCTTCCGAACTAAAAAAAATTGAATTGCCCCAAACTGTACATATTATTTTTATGGGTGCAGAATTTGGAGAGAAACCAAACTACCCCATGGGGACCAAAGACTATCTATCAAATTATTATCCTGAATTAAATTCAGCTTGCTTTTATTTTAATTTTAACTCAATCCCTGACGAAATTATTATAAATCACTCCGGAACAAAAGCTATATCACCTTTATGGATTCTAAAAAAGAGTATCAATGCTCTAAAGAAATCCGGTATCCGCTACACCACCAGACCGGGAATAAATTTAGTAAACAGATTGGGACTAAATGATAAATCATCCTTGATTGATGATTATTTTGCAAACAACCTTCCGGTTATAGGCTTTGAAGGTAAATATTCGGGGTATTATACTCCAAAAAGAGAACAGCTATCGTCCTTTAATAGTTTTCTTCTGGAGCTTACACTACAGGGGGGTGGACTTATACAGTCAAATCTGAATTGGGACAGTCATTACCTTTTTATAAAGTTAAGAAACAAAGAAATATTTGTAAGCGAAACAAACTATGTAATTTTTATTCTATTACTTATATCAGTAATTATTATCTATCCGTTCATTGCAGATAAAAGA
>JALTGJ010000468.1 GCA_027077185.1 Spirochaetales bacterium
CAATTATATAAGTGCTCAGAAGCAAATTATTAAAACCCAGGTTGAGAGTGCCGTTCAGTTTATTACCTTAGCCTCTAATTCCGGAATACCAAAGGAAGATATTCTAAAATGTCTTAGTCAGATTAGGTTTGGCTTAGACAGAGATGGTTATATCTTTGTTAATACCGATAAGGGCATCCCTCTGTTGTTTGATGCTAAACATGTTTTTAATGGAAAAAGTATCTGGGATCTGACAGATCCCAATGGTGTTAAAGTTATTCAGGAGGAAAGACGTGCTTCCCTTAATCCCGATGGAGATTATATCTACTACTCATGGCTGAAAATTTCTACAAATACTGTTAGTCCCAAAGTTTCTTTTGTTAAAGCCTATCCGGATTGGAGGTGGATGGTAGGTGCAGGAGTTTATCTGGATACAGTTGAAACCGAAATAAGTAAACTACAAAAGGTTTATATTATTAATGCAGGAAAAAGAGCTCTTGTTTTAATACTTATTGTAACCTTTATTCTAATTGTTATTATGTATATTTTTAGACGTTTTATAAACAGCGTTGAAACTGAACTTAAGATATTTTCCAGTTATTTTGATAATGCCGCTATTAAAAATAAAATAATTGATGTTTCCAATATAAAATATAAAGAATTTTTTAATATAGCAGAAGACATGAATCAAATGTTGAACAGTAAACTTGAAGCAGATTTAAGAAAAAAATCTTCGGAACAGCGACTGTATCTGCAAAGAGAACAGTCTCCCCTGGGATATATTGAATATGATACGAATTTCAAAGTTGTAGACTGGAATCCTTCTGCCGAAAGAATATTCGGATATAGCAAATATGAGATTATTGGCAGTGATGTGAATATACTTCTATCTGCAAAAAATATTAATATAATAAAAAAAATGATTGATGGAATATTTGAAGAAGGTTCAAAAAATAAAGGTATAAAAAGCATTAATGAAAATATTCGAAAAGATGGAGAAGTAATTGTATGCGAGTGGTATAATAAAACTATTATTAATCCGGCAGGGGAGGTTCTTGGTATTGTTGCTATTGTAGATGATATTACTGAAAGAATAAAAATGGAGGAACAATTAGCAAAATCACTGGATGAAAAAGAGATACTTCTTAAAGAAGTCCATCACCGGGTAAAAAATAATATGGCAATAATATCATCCTTTATTTCCCTTCAGTCCATGAATATCGATGACGATCAGGTTTACAGTATGCTTCAGAGTACCGAAAATCGTATTAGATCTATGGCTCTTATTCATGAATATCTTTATAAAAGTGAAAATTTAAAGGATATAGATGTCAAAAAATATATCGATGAACTTATTAGTATGCTTTTGGATAGTTACGAGTATGGCTCAGGTGACCTTATAACAAAAATTGAAATAGCACAAATTAATCTGGAACTGGATATTCTTATACCTTTAGGCATGATCATAAATGAAATATTTTCAAATGCACTTAAACATGCTTTTAAAAATATTGATTCTCCTGAATTATCTGTATCACTTATCGAAGGTGAAAAAATGGAACTTATCCTTACAATTGAAGACAATGGAATTGGTCTCCCGGAAAGCAGTAAAATAAACGAATCTGATTCTATAGGGTTTGTTCTTATTAATAGTCTTGTTGATCAAATACATGGAAAAATGAGTATAAGCAGAGAGTTTGGAACAAAGTACCAAATAACGGTCTCCGGTGTTATTACTGTATAATTGAGGGGTTGTTAAAAATTATTTTTTGTTTTTAAGCAAATTCGCAAAAGGGTTATAGGTATCTTCTTCTGGCTCCATATATTGTTTCAGATTATCATCCAGTTTCGACTCTGTGAAAAGTTTTAATGAAATTCTTTTTTTATCAATATCTATCTCTCTAATTTCCACAGTAACACTTTGTCCCGTCTTTACAACTTCTTTTGGGTGACTAATTCTTGTTTCATTTTCAAAGTCAGATATATGAATCAGACCGTCAAGGCCTGGCTCAAGAGTAACAAAAGCTCCAAAATTGGTTATTCTTGCAATTTTACCGGTATAATTTGAGCCTTTTTTATACTTTGACTGAGCAGTTTCCCATGGATCAGTAAGGAGTTTTTTCATACTTACTGACAACCTTTCATTTTTCCAATCCAGCTTTAAGACAGCAACTTCAATTTCCTGCCCTAATGTAAGGCTTTGGTTAATGTCCTCTACACGGCTTCTGCTAATTTCTGAAATTGGAAGTAATGCCTGTACTCCTCCTATATCTATAAAAGCGCCAAAACTCTGTATTGATTTAACGGTACCTATTACAGTTATACCCTCATGAAGTGTTTTTTTAAGAACTTCTATTTTATTCTGCTGATCTTCTTTTAGAATAATTCTGTTGGAAACAAGTATATTCCGTCCATTTTCGCTATATTCCAGTATTTTAAATGTAAGATGTTTTCCAATATAATCTTCCGGATTATCTATTCTCTGTAAGCCCATTTGGGAGTATGGACAGAAAGCACGGGATTCACCAATTAGTATTTCGTAACCTCCTTTTCTCTCTTTTTCAACAATACCTTCTATGGGGATTTCACTTTTAAATGCATTTTCCAATATAGATTTATCTGCTTTATCTCCACTAATTCTGGTGGTAAATTGTTTTATACCATTTTGGGAAGACAGGAAATATGCCTTTATGGAATCACCTTCCTTAACGGTTATTTTTCCGTCTTTATCAATCATTTCTGATGTATCAAGCTGTCCCTCACTTTTCCCATCCAACTGAAGAAAAATACATTCATCTGAGATTGCAACAATTTCCGCTTCGACAAGCTCCCCGGGCTGGAGTCTTACATTAACCTGAAGAGAACTATCCAGCAGTTTTTCAAATTCACTTTTCTGATCTTTATCCATGTTCCTATCTGCTCCCTATATTAAATGTCGAACAATTCAAAACTATTATATTAAAAAAAATGCACTTAGTTCAAAAGAACCAAGTGCACAAATATCTGCGGTAGAGAAGACTTGAACTTCCACGACCTTGCGATCACTAGCCCCTCAAGCTAGCGTGTCTACCAATTCCACCACTACCGCTGGTACGAGAGCTAAATTACCACTAAATGTAACAATTAGTCAAGCTGGACTTACGGTATGCACCTTATTTTATCTCCTGAGAAATTATAATTTTAAAACGGCTATTATAATACCCGCAGCTGTTGCGGTCGAACCAAAAGACCAGATCATGAAATGAAACATTCTACGGCTTAATTCTGAAAAATGGTTTTCCATTGATACAAATCTTTTTTCTATCTGATCAAACCGTTTATCAACCTGCTCAAAACGTTTATCAACCTGTTCAAAACGTTTATCAACCTGTTCAAAACGTTTATCAACCTGTTCAAAACCCTGCTTCATTAACTCTCTTTGAATCTTCAGCTCCTCCTCAACTCTAATCATTCTTTCATGAAGTTCAAAATTATAGTCTTTGTGGAGTGAATGTTGAGGTACAGTTTTAATCCACTCATAAAACTGCCCTTTTATGTAATCACTTATCTGACTTAGATCTTTTTGTGTTACTGCCATCTCCATACCTTCCTCCTATAATATACCAAATAAAATACCGGTTTACTATATATATGGCAAAAAATGGGTTTTTACTTCAAATATTAGACTAATTAATAGCTCAAAAGTTAATTGATTCTATCAAATCAGTCATTTTTTTTAAAAGATTTTCAAAAACTTTCATAGCAGATTTAACAGGTTCCGGTTTACTCATATCAACACCGGCAAGTTTAAGTGACTCAAGTGGATATTTAGATCCTCCTGATTTTAAAAAATTCAAATAATCACTTTGCTCAGAATCTCCCCCTCTAAGAACTCTTTCTGACAGGGCAATTGCCGCTGAAAGGCCTGTTGCATATTTATAAACATAATATGCTCTGTAAAAATGAGGGATGCGCAAACCCTCCATGTCACTCTCTTCTTCCAGTTCCATATCCGGGCCAAAATAGAGTTCCATAAGTTCTCTGTACTTAGATCGGATAGAATCTACAGTTATTGGTATTCCATTTTCAACCATTTTATGGGCTTCATGTTCGAACTCAGCAAACATTGTCTGCCTAAAAATAGTCGCAATAATGTCATCAATCTGTTTCCCTATAATATAGGCTTTCATTTTATCAGATTCTGCTGTTTTTAGTAAATATTCAGCCAATAGTTGTTCATTAAAAGTGGAAGCTACTTCTGCTTCGAATATAGTATAATTATAATTTTGAAAGCTGTTATTTCGTACACTAAACCAACTGTGCATAGAGTGTCCCCCTTCATGTGCAAGGGTAAAAACATCTCTTAGGACTGTTTGTTTATAGTTCATCATAATATAAGGGTTTCCTGTGTAGCCTCCGGAAGAAAAAGCACCGGAACGTTTGCCCTCATTTTCATAGCGGTCAACCCATCCTTCCAGAAGTCCTTTTTTTAGAGTAGTACGATATTCATTACCCAGTGGGATTACTGCTTTGTCTATAAGTTCTACTGCTTCCTCATAGGTGTAATTTGTACTTATCTCACTAAGTAAGGGTACATATACATCCCAGTGTTTAAGTTTTTTCAGACCAAGTTTTTTCCTTCTAAATGAGTAATATTTATGAAGAAGTGGCAGATTATCATGTATGACATTTATCAGATTATCATAGACCAATTCAGGGACATTATCGGGGAATAATCGATGTTCTCTGGTCGATGAATATTGCTTTACTTTTGCAAGGTATATATCCTGCTGGACGCTACCGGCATACAGTGAAGCCAGGGTGTTTTTATGTTGGGAGAAATTTGTATAAAACTGTTTGTATGCTTTTTCCCGTACAGACCTGTCTTTATTAATTAACAGCATTCCAAAAGTGGACTGGCTTAATGGTACAGCTCCATCTAATGTTTCTATAGAACCGAAATCCATATCCACATCTGTGAGTGCTGTAAAAGTTTTACCTGGGGTCTGTCTTGTTTCAATCTGCATAGCAAGCAGTTTTTCTTCTTTTGCAGAAAGGACATGAGATTTAAATCTTAATAATTTTTTCAGCATAATTATATAATCTTTAAGAGTTTCATCTTTCAGATAATTTGACATTATCTTTTCATCTATTGCCTGTATCTCCGGATTAAAAAAACTAAGTTCAGAACTTAAAAGAGATGCCACTCTCATATATTTAGCGAGTCGTTCCTGTCCCTTGCTGTCTCCGACATCTTCGGTATTTCTAAGAAAAGCATAATTTCCAAGTTTTTCATCCTGTATTTCCATTTCTGTAACTAAATCCAGGTATTCCTTTAATGTTTGGGCTGATTTATGAAGGGTCCCTTTATATTTGCTTATAGATGGTATACGGTTTTCCAGATTAAGTAGCTCAGTATCCCACTCAGTTTCATTTTTAAATAAAGCGCTTAAATCCCATTGATCATTTATATTTACATCTTTACGTTTCTGAAATTTTATTTCTGCTGACATTAATTTTTCTCCTTAATTCAGTCTAAATTAATCAAACTACCAGAGTAAAAATAATAATTTTTACTCTTCTAAAAGCCCGGCAATTCTATAACCTGCCTTTCCTCTATGTGATATTTTATTTTTTTCTTTTTCGGATAATTCTGCAACTGTTTTACCGTATTCCGGAAGATAAAAAACAGGGTCATATCCAAAACCGTTTATACCTGAAGAATCTCTGGTTATTTCACCTTTCAAAGATTCCTGAACAATTAAAAAACGATTCGCATCCAATACCAGTGTCATACAGCAAATAAATTCTGAGCTTAGATCCTTTTTCCCCTTTAATTTATCCAACAGATATAAATTCCTTGTCCCGGACTCAAGTTCCCTGCCCCCTGTGGCTCCGTACCTGGCAGAATAAATTCCTGGTTCCCCATTTAAGGCACTTACGCATAGACCAGAATCATCGGCAAGAACAGGACGGTTTATCCTGTTAAAGAGCGCAAAGGCTTTTCCTTTAGAATTTTCAAGGAATGAGTTTCCTGTTTCTTCAAAATCAAAATCTATTCCAATATCCTTTGGTAAGAGTAGGGTATGACTTTTAAAAATATCCTGAAGTTCAAATAGCTTATGTCTGTTTCCTGTCGCAATTATTATTTCCATAGTTTTAGAATAAACAATTGTTTAATATGAGTCTATATTAATTGTTAATTTTACCAGTTTAAAGCAGTTGAATAATTATGCTG
>JALTGJ010000469.1 GCA_027077185.1 Spirochaetales bacterium
AGTAAGCATAACTAAACAATCTCTAAATTTATTTTACTGTATCAAAAATAATCAATTATGTCTGCATGTCTGAGAGGTAGAAACAGTAAATGAAAAGTCTTATAGAATATAATTCCAGAAAAAGCTATACTTGTAAAATGATACATATAATTGATTATACTTCAAATACCGTCGAAGAAACTGATGTAAAAACTATTGCAGAATGTATTCCCTTTAAAAACCGTAAATCTGTGACATGGATAAATATAGAAAGCCTTGCAGACAGGGATATAATCGATGAGGTGGGAAAACTTTTCGATATCCATCCTCTTATTATTGAAGATATAAAACTTACCGGTCAACGTCCAAAAATGGAAGAATTTGATACTTACAATTATTTTGTTCTAAGAATGTTTTCTTATCAAAATGAAAAAATAAATACAGAACAGGTAAGTATTATAATGGGCGAATTGTATATAATAACCTTCCAGGAGAGGCCGGGGGATGTTTTTGATCCAATTAGAAAGCGTATTCGAGCCAGGAAATACCGAATAAATACTCTTGCCTCTGATTTTCTTGCCTACAGTCTTATAGATATTATTATTGATAACTATTTTGTTATTCTGGAAAATTTTGGAGAACAGGTTGAACACCTGGAAGACATACTCCTTGCAAATCCTACAAAAGAAGCACTCCACGAAATTCATTCTCTAAAAAGAAGGATACTATCCCTTCGGCGCTCAGTATGGCCCCTGCGTGAATTGATTACCAATTTTGAACGTTCTGAATCTGAATTAATTGAACCGTCAACACGCCAATATATTCGGGATATTTATGATCATGTAATACAGATAATTGATACCGTTGAAACATACCGTGATTCTCTATCCAGTATGCTTGACATTTACCTTTCCAGTGTAAGTAATCGCATGAATGAAATAATGAAAGTTCTTACAATAATATCAACAATTTTTATTCCTCTTACATTTATAACAGGACTTTACGGTATGAATTTCAAATATATGCCGGAATTGTCTTTAAAATGGGGATACCCTGCTGTTATTTCCATTATGGTTCTTACAGTAGCAGGTCTGGTTATATTTTTTAAACGAAAAAAGTGGCTTTAATTTACAATTAATCATTTAAATAGATCATCTAAACTTTCATAACTATTCAAATTTTTATTTGCATCAGTATCCTTAAAAGCCTCTTCCGTTTCAGCATTAGGAATTTTTAACTCAAAAGGGAACCCCTTATTTAACGCTACAAGTGAATAAAACATTGTAATTGCTTCTGTTGCCGAGATACCCAATTTATGAAATATGGATTCAGCAGAAGATTTTAGTTCAGGTTCTACCCGTGCCCTAATCATAGCGGTTTTAGACATATCTTTAACTCCTTATACGAGTAGTGTAACCCAATTGAGATACATATACAACATAATTGTGATATTTTTATCCTTTATTATCTGAACGTAGCTATTTGCTGTACTTATAATTTTATGTTAGTATTATTTATGGCTCAAACACTTTACTGGTATGATCTGGAAACTTTTGGACTAAACCCGGCTCTTGACAGAGTTGCTCAGTTTGCAGGTATTAGAACAAATGACAATTTTGAAATAATTGGAGAACCTCTTGTTATTTATAATAAAATTACAAGCGATTATGTACCTGATCCCAAGGCATGCCTTGTTACTGGAATTACCCCCCAAAAGACATTGGAAGAAGGTCTTCCAGAAAGAGAGTTTATAGCTAAAATAGATGAAGAGTTTTCAGTACCCGGAACCTGTGTTACAGGCTATAACAACCTGAATTTTGATGATGAATTTATAAGAAATATGTACTACCGCAATTTCTTCGACCCCTATAAAAGAGAATGGTTAAACGGAAATACCCGCTGGGATATTATTGATCTGGTCAGAACAGCTCATGATCTTAGGCCCGAAGGGATAAACTGGATTAGAAACGAAAAAAACAAACCTGTTTTCAAACTTGACCAATTAACAAGGGTAAACAATATAG
>JALTGJ010000470.1 GCA_027077185.1 Spirochaetales bacterium
TATGATGAATCCGGTAAATTAAAAATTTTTCTTGTAAAAAATTCCGATTTACCCACTTATGTAAACCATGGTATTGCAGGATTGGGAATATGCGGATCTGATGTGCTATATGAATCGGGATACAAATTTTTTAATCTGTTAACTTTTGATTTTGGCGGCACAGCAATGTGCATTGCAGGAAAGAAAGGCCATAAACCGTCAGGAGAAGAAAGAAAACTTTCTGTTGCCACAAAATTTACTAAATTTACAAGTGATTATTTTCATAAAAAAGGTATTCCCGTAGAAATAATAAAATTAAATGGTTCTGTCGAACTTGCACCGGTACTGGGCTTAACACCCTATATTGTGGATTTAGTAGAGACTGGAAATACCCTAAAAGCAAACAATTTGGAAGTCCTTGAAAAACTTGAAGATATAAAAGTTCATTTAATTGCAAATCCAGCCTATTATAAACTGCATTTTAAGTCGATTAGGAAAATAGTAGATACACTTAAAAATAATTAATGAGGTGCCGGATATGTCTTCACGGAAAATAGAATTAAAAAGGAAAACAAACGAAACAGATATTTCTCTTATATTAAATCCTGATGGCGGTAATATTAAAATAGTCACAGGAATCCCTTTTTTTGATCACCTTTTAACAGCTTTAACTTTCCACGGGGATATTGGTATTGATCTGCTTGCAAAAGGTGATATTGAAGTAGACCCTCACCACCTTATAGAAGATACCGGTCTTGTATTAGGAGAAGCTCTTAAAAAAACAATCGACAACTATGGTCCTGTTAAGCGCTTTGCACATACGGTAATACCCATGGATGAGGCTCTTTCTGAGATAACTCTGGATGTATGTGGAAGGCCTTACCTTGTATATAAAGCGGAATACCCACAGGAGTATTCAGGCCTCTTCCAAATGGCTCTTTTAAAAGAATTTTTTGCGGCTCTTGCAAATGCGGCAGGTATGTCTATACATGCAGAGTGCAGATATGGAGAGAACAGTCATCACATGGCAGAATCTCTATTTAAAGCACTTGGAAAATCAATAAAACAGGCATTTGTACCGGTGAATTCAGATAAAATTTTATCAACTAAAGGTAAATTATAGAATATTTCCATTATCTCCAAATTTTACACATTTTCTATTGTAATTTTATTGAACTAACTTAAAAGATTATGTATACTTTATTATGAAAGGGAGTCAAAAACTGTCAGATAATAAATATTCCGGATTTATAAGGACTACCGGGAGTAAAAAGTCAGATTTAAAGGCATCTGACAAAATTGCCCTAATTAGAAAAGGGAATGAATTATTTAATTCCGGAAAATATGAAACAGCAAAAAGAATATTTATTACAACGGGTTATTCCGATGGTCTTATTCGCATGGGTGATTATTATATTAAAAATAAAAATCATGTAGATGCGTTGAAAATGTATTGGATGGCACCGGCTCCAAATCAATTTGAAAAAATATCTGAGCAAACAGCAATGATAATAAGTAAATGGCTGAAAGAAGAGGAAAAAGTAGATGAGTGATATGGAAAATATAAATGAAGAAGAGATATTAGAAGAAAAAACTCCCGAAGAACTTGAGCAGATAAAAATATCCGAACTTTCCAAGCGTGGGTATCAATTACTAAAGGAAAAATTAATAGCTGAAGCCGAGGACTGCTTTAATCAGATTATAGAACTTGATGTTGATAATAATTATGCATTGGTGGGTCTTGGTGATGCAGCCAGAAAACGTGGAAAATTTAAAGATGCAATTATATATTATCAAAAATGCCTTGATCTTTATGAGTTAAACAACTATGCCCTCTTCGGCCTTGCAGATTGTTATAAAGCCTTAAGAAAATTTAATCAGGCAATAAAAATATGGGAACAATATCTGGTTCATGACAGTGGGAATATTACTGTTCTAACCCGGGTTGCAGATGCCTATAGGAAGGTAAAAGACTTTAAAAGTTCCAAAGAGGTTTACCTTAAAGTTCTGGAACTTGAAGCTGATAATCCATATGCTTTAATAGGGCTGGGACATCTCCATTATGACTTTAAGGAATTCCGTGAAGCTCTGCACTACTGGGAAAGAATGGTTGAGGTAAAACCTGATTCCATTGATATTAGGGTTTTAACTTCTCTTGGCAACTGTCATAGAAAACTTAAATCCCACGAAAGCGGTCTGAAATACTTTCAGCAGGCTCTGGCTATTGAACCAAATAATTTTTATGCTCTGTTTGGTCTTGCAGATTGTTACCGTGGACTAAACCGGGATGAAGAATCTCTGGACTGCTGGCAAAAAATTCTTAAACTGGATCCCTACAACAAGGTAATTCTTACACGTGCCGGAGACTCCTATCGGGCTTTGGAAGACTTTGAAAATGCAGAAATTTATTATCAGAAAGCTCTTAATATTGAGTTTGACTCATATGCAATACTGGGTCTGGCACTGGTAAATAAAGAAAAAGGTAACTTTGTAAGTGCTATAGAAAGCCTTCAGGGTCTTTTAAAGAATGATAGAAAAAACCACAGATTGTACACAGAAATTGCTGAGTGCTATCTTGTTCTTGGTCAAAAACAAAAAGCCATTGAGATACTTGAAGAATTTCAGAAATTGGGAATTAGAAACATATATGTAACTAATTTAATGGCAAGAATAAAAACATCCTAAAAAGCCCTAAATATATGAAAACACTGCTAACCGGGTTACCACCGGATGAAATTGCTGAATATCTTAATCTCAAGCCTAAATTCAGAGGCAAACAGATTTTTGAATGGATTCACTCAGGAATTACAAGTTTTTCGGATATGACAAACCTCCCTCTCGACGTAAGAGAGCGACTTAAAGATACTCCGGTATTAAGTTCCGAAATTTCAAAGGAAGCAGTAAGTGAAGATGGAACCGCAAAAGTAACTATCAGACTTCATGATAACAGTTTCATAGAAAGCGTAGTTCTTGTTGATAATGATAATCGGAAGACTGCATGCCTTTCCAGTCAGGTTGGATGTGCAATGGGATGCACATTTTGCAAAACAGCTACAATGGGTCTGTTAAGAAATTTGACTGCAGGAGAAATTGTTGAGCAGTTTCTACATCTTAAATCGAGGTATGGCACCATTTCAAATATAGTTTTTATGGGAATGGGTGAGCCGCTTGCAAATTTGGAAGAACTTATTAAATCCATAGAAATCCTTCATAATCCAAAGGGACAGAATATAGGTCTAAGAAAAATTACTGTATCTACCAGTGGAATAATTTCAAAAATTAAAGAACTTGCAGACAGAGCGCTTCCGGTAAGACTTGCCGTATCTTTAATAAGTGCAGATGAAAAAATTAGAGCAGAACTTATGCCAGTTGCAGGAAAGGAATCCTTAAAAAAACTTAAAGAAAGCCTTATCTACTTTCAGTCAGTATCAAAAAAACGTATTACCATAGAATATGTGTTAATGGCTGGAGTAAATGATACAAAAGAGGATGCTGTAAAGCTTAGACATTTTGTTGATAATTTAAAAGTTATTGTAAATATTATACCATGGAACCCGGTTGAAGGCCTCCCCTATAAAGAACCAGAAGAACAAGTTGTAGATTCCTTTATGGATATTCTGGAAGAACTTAGCATTCCTGTTACAAAAAGATACAGGAAAGGAAGATCCGTTAATGGAGCATGCGGACAATTAGCTGTGCTCCAGAACCGCTCTGATTCTACGGACTCCAGCGGAACTTGATTGCTCTTTCTTTATTCTGAAATTCCCCATAGATCCGGTATTTTTAACATGAGGGCCGCCACAGACCTCTTTAGAAAAATTACCTATTGAATAAACTTTAACCTGTTCATCATATTTATCACTGAAAAAAGCAAGTGCTCCCTCTTTTTTTGCCTGATCAAGGCTGATAATTTCCATAGATATTGGAAGATTATCTTTTATTTGTTTATTTACAAGATCTTCTACTTCTTTAATTTGAAGAGGAGTCATTTTTTCCGGATGGATAAAATCAAAGCGTAATCGCTCTGGGGTTATATTACTTCCTTTCTGTTGTACATGATCACCAAGAACCATTCTTAGAGCCTTATGAAGCAGATGTGTAGCAGTGTGCAGAGCAGTTGTTGTTTCGGAATTATCAGCAAGACCACCTTTAAACACCTTATCCGCCCCTTGCTTTGATAATGCCTGATGTTTTTCAAAAGCCTTGTCAAATCCGGCTTTATCAACCTTTAAACCATGTTCAGCAGCAAGTTCCTCTGTAATTTCAAATGGGAAACCATATGTATCATACAGTTTAAAAGCCACTCTTCCTGGAATTATAGGATTTTTACTTTTTAATAAATTGGGAAGAAGCTTTTCAAACTCATGCTCACCTTTCTGCAGAGTCAAAGAAAACCTGTCTTCTTCGGCGATGAGTTCTTTAAGAATAGAATTTCGGTTTTTTTCAAGATCCGGATAGGTAGACTTATACTGATTTATAACCAAAGAACCCAGCTCCGGTAAAAAAGAACCTTCAATTCCAAGCTTTCTGGCATGCCTGATAGCCCGTCTTATAAGCCTCCTAAGAATATATCCCTGACCAAGATTAGATGGCTTTACACCCTGTTCATCACCAAGAATAAATACAGATGTCCTGGTATGATCTGTAATTATCCGAATTGAAATATCACGATTTTTATCAAGGCCATACTTATTTCCCGATATTTTTTCTACAAGATCAATTAATTCAACAAAACCAGCTGTTTCATAAACAGAAGATTTCCCCTGAAGCATTGCAACTGTCCGCTCTATCCCCATGCCTGTATCAACACATTTTCTACCCATAGAAAGGTAAGAACCATCTTCCTGTTTGTCGTACTCCATAAAAACATCGTTCCATATTTCAAAGTACTTACCACAATGGCAGCCAGGTTTACAATCAGGACTGCAGGCCGGTTTGCCAGTATCAATAAACATTTCAGAATCCGGACCACAGGGTCCTGTGGCACCTGCCGGTCCCCACCAGTTATCTTCTCTTGGTAGAAAATAGATTCGCTCATCCGGAATGCCAAGAGACTTCCAGACATTTGCAGATTCAGTATCTGCAGGTACTTCGGAATCTCCCTTAAAAACGGTAACAGAAAGCTTTTCAGACGAAAAACCAAGCCATTCCGGGGATGTAAGAAATTCAAAACTCATTTTAATTGCATCTTCCTTAAAATAATCCCCTAATGACCAGTTTCCCAGCATTTCGAAGAAAGTAAGATGACTGGGATCTCCAACTTCATCTATATCTCCTGTTCGTATACATTTCTGAAAGTCTACAAGTCTTTTCCCTGAGGGATGTTCTTCTCCAAGCAGATAAGGAACTAAAGGATGCATTCCTGCAGTTGTAAATAGAACTGTTGGGTCATTTTCCGGTATTAATGATTTACCACTTATCTGTTTATGGTTTTTAGATAAAAAAAATTCAATATATTTATTTCTCAATTCATCTGATGTCATTGCTCAGCCTCTTTTATATTATAAGGTGTGATGATTATATGTATCTCAATTGTCAATTGCAAGGGGAAGGTTCTTTCATCATGATTCAATTCTGTTTCTACCATTTTCCTTTGCTCTGTAGAGGGCTGTATCTGCGACTTTAATCAGCTCTGAATAATTCTGACCAATAGAAGGAATTATAGCAGCTATTCCAAAACTAAGAGTTAGATACTTACTTACACTGGAACATTCGTGTGCTACTTTTAAATATTCTATTTTTTTCTGAACATCTTTAGCTATCTTTAAAGCTCCGGAGACATCAGTTTGAGGAAGAATTATTGCAAACTCTTCACCTCCATATCGTACAGGTATATCAATAGGCCTCTGACAAACATTTTTTATTGTATTAGCTACAAATTGTATGCATTCATCACCTTTTTGATGTCCATATGCATCATTATACTGTTTAAAAAAATCAATGTCACACATTATCAGTGAAATAGCTGTGTGATTGCGCATATGCCTAAACCATTCTTTTTTTAATATTATATCAAAATACCGACGATTATAAATATCTGAAAGACTGTCTATAGTAGCAATCTGTTTAAGTTCGATATTCTTTTTTTCAAGTTCAAAAGTTTTTTCTTTGACCTTCTTTTCCAATATTCGGTTAAAATCTTTTAGTTTTTCTGCAGATACACTAATATGTTGTTTATATAG
>JALTGJ010000471.1 GCA_027077185.1 Spirochaetales bacterium
ACCCTTAATGTACTATCATAACAACATTGCCGGAACAGTATCACTTCTTGAAGTAATGAATAAATATAAGGTGAAAAATATTGTTTTCAGCAGTTCTGCAACAGTATATGGCGATCCGGTATCTGTACCAATCGATGAAAGCTTTGCATTGTCTGTCACAAACCCATATGGCCGTACAAAATTAATGATGGAGGAAATACTTGAAGATGTATTTACAGCAGATAACAGCTGGAATATAGTTATTCTTCGATATTTTAATCCTGTTGGAGCACATAAAAGCGGAATGATAGGAGAGGATCCTAATGGAATCCCAAACAATCTAATGCCGTATATAAGCCAGGTTGCTGTTGGAAAATTAAATGAATTAGCTGTATTCGGAAATGATTACCCTACAGTAGACGGCACAGGAGTACGAGACTATATTCATGTAGTTGATCTTGCCTATGGTCATGTATTGGCCCTTAAAAAAATAATAGAAAAGTCAGGATTAAATATTTATAATCTGGGTACAGGGAAAGGTTTTAGTGTACTTGAAACCCTGCATGCCTTCGAGGCAGCATGCGGCCATAAACTTAAATACAAAATTGTGCCCAGAAGACCAGGAGATATTGCATCCTGCTATGCGCTGCCTGAAAAAGCTCAGCGGGAATTGGGCTGGACAGCAAAGAGAGATATAAATGAAATGTGTGAGGATTCCTGGAGATGGCAGATAAACAACCCGGAAGGATATAACAGTGCAAAGTAAAAGTTCTGAGAAAGTATATGAAGAAAGTTTTAAAGTTCATACTTATGAAGTGGATATTCATAATAGACTTACCATTCAGTCACTGGCTCAGTTTCTTCAGGAATCCGCTTCCAACCATGCAGCATTGCTGGGATTCGGGGTTGAATTTCTTTTGCAGCATAACAGAACATGGGTTCTTAGTCGTTTGGCAATTGAAATTAAAAATTTTATCAACCTGGGCGAAACAGTCACAATAAAAACATGGCCTGCAGATACTGAAAAATTATTTTTTATAAGAGATTTTGAAATTACCGATAGTAAAGGTAATATAATAGGATCTGGAACAAGTTACTGGATATTCATTGACACTGAAAAGGGACGTCCCGTTCATCCTTCAAAAAATGAAATAGATTTTGATTATAATAATATAAAAAGAGGTTTTGATCGTCCTCTTTCTAAATTACCAGCTATGGGAAATGCGGAACCTTCAAGTTCATTTAATGTAAGATACAGCGATCTTGATTTAAACAATCACGTAAATAATATTAAATATATAGAATGGGGAATGGAAGGTATAGACCCTGAATATAAAAGATCACATATACCTTTTGCACTGGAGATAAATTTTTTAGCCGAGGCCAAATATGGGGATTTAGTTAATCTTTCTATGGAGGAAAGATTATCAGAAATTTTTCTACATTCCCTTTACATTGCCAATAAAGAAATTTGCAGAATAGAATCTATCTGGAAGAAAATTTAATAGAAGATCGATGGAATTTAAAAGAAGAGACAAGGCATGCCTTGTCTCTTCTATATAATTCCATTGATCTCGACTATACAATTCTAACTTTTATATAAGTTTTTTTCTAACTGTTGCAGATATATATTCTCCTGCAAGAACTACTACAAATATGGATATAAGAATCATACTTACATTCTGCCACTTAAACATATTCATGGAACTGGTCAGTAATATACCAATACCACCAGCACCAACTAGTCCAATAACAGAAGACTGTCGTATATTGATATCCCATCGAAAAATAGAAGTACCTATAATAATGGGCATAATTTGCGGTAATACCCCAAATAGAAAAACCTTTGCCCCATTTGCACCTGTTGCTCTTATAGCTTCAACCTGTCCTGTATTTATTTCTTCAATGGATTCAGAAACCAGCTTGGCCATAAAACCCAATGATCTCATTGTTAGTGCAGCAATTCCTGCAACTGCTCCGGGACCAAAAAAGACAACAAAAATAAGACCCCATACAAGTTCATTTACAGAACGGCTGGTGACAATTATAAACCTCGCAACAGCCTGAAAAAGGGTATGAGGGGTTGTATTCCGTGCATTTAAAACAGCAAGGGGAAAAGATAAAATAACTGCAAAAATAGTACTCAAAGTTGCAATATTAATAGTTTCTATCATTGAAGGGATAATTAACTTAACAAAAACAACATTTGGAGGCATCATTCTTTTAAGTAAATCTACTGCCTGTGCAGGAGCATCAGAGACAAAGGGCCAATAAATATCAATGCTTTTTGCAGCCCATACCAATAACAGTAAAATAACAAATTCTATTCCATATCTTTCAAGAGACTCTTTCCTGGAAAAACGCTTCCAGATTGTATTATTTAATTCTGTCATTGAAGTCTACTCCTAACCTTGCTGCTAATAAACTCCATTATAAGAACAACAGCAATAATTACAATTAAGATGGCCAATGCAGTATCGTATTCATAACGATGAAAGGAATTAAAGAGAGCACCGCCAATACCACCGGCACAAACTATACCTATAATAGTAGAAGCACGTAAATTAATATCCAGAAGATAGATACTTAGTCCTACATACCTTGGAAGAACCTGAGGAGCAACACCAAAAATCTGAACTTTAAACCAGTTTGCACCAGTTGCACGAATGGCCTCAACTTGTCCCATATCAATATTTTCAATGGCCTCAGCCAATAATTTACCCATAAACCCCATCGCAGTAAAAGCAAGTGTAATTATTCCAGGGAAGGGTCCAAAGCCGAAGGCTTTTACAAAGATAATTGCAACAAGTATTGGAGGGAATGATCTTGCTGCTACAATAATTGACCTGCAAATTACATAAATAAATTTGATGGATATATTGGAAGCTGCTCCCAGAGAAAGTGGGATTGCGAGTAAGATACTTACAGTTGTTGCAATAATTGCCATTTGCAGACTTTCTGCAACACCCTTATATATCATTGTCCAGCGACTGTAGTCAGGAGGAAACATTCTATGAAAAAAATCCACAGCTCTTGGCCATCCGGATCTCATCCTTGCAAAATTAAAATTCATATCATTTAGAGCATAAATAAGATAGGCGGCACCTACGACAATTATTACCCACCTGAGTAGAGGATTTTTGATAAAATGCTCTTTTTCCCAGGTTTTTGAAATGGAGGAAGATACCACTCTAGTCCTCCCCATCTTCGACTTTACGTATTGTTTTCGACCAGTCTTCTTCACCGTAGATCATAGTAAGAGTTTCTGCGGTTACTTCCGATGGTTGTCCGTCAAAAACTATTGTACCCTCTGCCATACCTATAATCCTATCAGCATAATCCTGTCCAAGCTTTACATCGTGTATATTTACAATGGCAGGAATACCCTTCTCTTTTGCAAGATCTTTAATAAGCTGCATAATAATCATAGCAGTTTTGGGGTCCAGACCGCTGGTAGGTTCATCTACAAGTAATATTTTAGGATGCTGTATTAAAGCCCTCACAATACCAACACGCTGCCTCTGCCCTCCGGAGAGAGCATCGGCACGTTGGTTATGATAGCCTTCCAACCCTACTCTCTCGAGCAGGGAAAAGGCTTCATCCACAGCATCCTGTGGAAAGCGTCGGAACATGGCCTTAAAAAAACCAACATATCCTAAACGACCGGAGAGCACATTTTCCATAACTGTAAGTCGTTCAATTAAATTGTATTCCTGAAAAATCATTCCCATCTGTCTTCTGGCATTATAGAGAGCCTTCCCTTTTAATCCTGTAATTTCCAGTCCATCAAGATGGACTTCTCCACCGGAAGGTTCAACAAGTCTGTTGATACAACGAATAAGTGTACTTTTACCGGCCCCGGAAGGACCAAAAACTGAAACTATCTGAGCTTCATTAATTTCAAAAGTACACTTTTTAAGAGCATATTGACCAGTAGGATAAGTTTTATCCAGGTTCTTAACGCTAAACATAACTATTTATATCTCCTATAAATTATTCAAGATTATCAAAAGTATACTTTGTTCCATTGTGAGCCTGTATAGTTCTAATAGGTGCCCAGGCTTTTTTATAAGTAACAGGAATAAAACCGTCAACACCTGAGAATTCTTTCCCCAAAGGTGTTCCTTTAAACTTATAAGTCAAGAAAGCTTTCTCAATATTTGCTTTTAGTTCTGCAGAAAGATCATGGGCATAACCAAAAGATGTTGTAGGAAAGGCCTGACTTTCCCAAACAACTCTGATTTTATCCATACTAACAACACCTCTGTCAGCCATACGATCAAGAACTGAGGATGCAATACATGCTGCTTCATAGTCACCATTAAAAACACCAAGAATACTTGAATCGTGACCACCCGAGTAAACAACTGTATAATCTGTGCCGGGAGTAATTCCTTCCTCAGGGAAAAGAGCTCTTGGGGCCTGATTTCCGGAGTTTGAGGACTCTTCTGTATGAGCTACAGTATGTCCTTTAAGATCTTCAAGGGATTGAATAGGACTATCCATAGGAACAATTACCTGAAGCTTATAACCATAACTGCCATTAGCAGAGCCCATACCATCCGATTTGGATCCCATAAGTGAGAAGGGAACATAGCCGGCAAGGTTTACAGCAAAACATGTAGGACCAGTTGAAATACCTGCAATATGCAGTCTTCCGGATCTCATAGCCTCAATTTCTGCAGAATAGGATTGTGTAGTATAGTATCTTACTTCCTTACCTGTTACTTCTGAAATATAATCCAGAAATGGCTGAAACATGTCTACATATACAGCTGGATCTTCCAGAGGGGTATATGTAAAAAATAATACATCAGGATCTTTTATATTTGCAGGATTAGTTGGTGGATCTGCAACAAGATCCCCATCTGCATCACAATACCCAACATCAAGTAATCCTCTGCTTGTGCAGACAGGTTCTGATGTATCTGCCTCTTTCTGACCAGCAGCAAAACCGGCACTTGCCAGTACCAGCAGTACTACAAAAAACATTAGTAGTTTTTTCATTTTCGTTCTCCTCTTGTTTTTTTTATATTAAAACCAAGTGGAGACAAGGCATGCCTTGTCCCGACATGGGTTAATATCCTCTTTTTGACAAAATAGTATCAACAATCTCCTTGAATCCATCCCCGGAATTACTTTCTGCTTTATAAACCGGAAAGGATTCCATTCTATCCAGAAATTTTATAATATTATTAACTGCTGCACTATGTTTCAATGCTTTAAACAAAGGCTCATCATTTGGAGAATCTCCAATATAAATAATGGTATCCTGCATACTTTCCAAAGAATTGCCTGTAAAATCATTTAAAAATCTATCAAAACAGCTAAGCTTATCATAATTACCAAACCAGCAGTTTATATGAATACTCGAAACCTTATAGACTGCCCCTTCCTCCCTTGCTATCCTGCATATTGCATTTATTTTATCATTTTCCAAAGGGGAGACATCCTCGCAAAAATCAATAGCAAGATCTGAAATTCTAAAATCCTGATCGGAAGAAATACCACTACCCGGGACTTCCTTAAGTACTCTTTGTTTTATTCTTTCAAGACCTGCCTGACCTGCTTTTCTTTCCTGTTCTGATTGTAGAAAAACCCGGTTCATCTTTTTTTCAGTCCGGTTATAGGAATAATAAAAGGCTCCGTTTTCACCGATAATACCTGTTACCGGCCACATTCTGGCAAAGTAGTCACACCACCCTGCGGGTCTTCCGGTTACAAGCACAACCTGTATACCTGCATCAGACAATTTCCATATATTTTGCAGAGTTGATGCAGGCATCATTCCATCTGTAGTTAGAGTATCATCTATATCTGTAAACAGATATTTAAGATTCCTGCAAAAATCTTCAGTTATTAAGTTAATATTTATTATTTTCAAACTAATTATCTTCTTTGGATTTAATAATTTTCGTACTTATCTCTTCAAAACCAGGGCGCAATTCTTCATCAAAAAGCCAGTCTGTCACGAGAATATCCAATACTGAAAGCGGAGCTGTAACAAAATTTGTAACCTTCCCAATTTTAGAAGAATCTGCAACGCAAATTACCTGTCCTTTAGTTCGCTCGATCATTGATTTTGTTATCCCGGCTTCCTGATACACAGGAGACGTTAAACCTTCTTTAAAGCATAATCCATCTACACCCATAATAATTTTAGAAGCTACTA
>JALTGJ010000472.1 GCA_027077185.1 Spirochaetales bacterium
GAATAGAATCAGCCTTTGATCTTCCAAAAGTTTCCACTGCATTATTTGCTGCATCAGTATATTTTTTCCTGCTTATGCCAGGTTGGCTACGAGCAGGTCTGTTAAAACTGCCTACAAGTTCCGAAGGATCCTTAATCCCTTCTGCTCCCTTCTTAACACTTGAAAATAGTTTTGACAAAATATGGAATAACGGACCTATTACAGGAAGTGTTTTCCATACAGGGAGCATTGACTTTGCATTGTTATACAAACTTTTTCTATCCAGACGAAATATCTCATCCAAAGATCGAAAATTATCCCTGGTTCTGTTAAACAACCTTTCAGTTTCAACATAAACTTCCCGTGGAGGTTTAGTTTCTTCCAGGCACAGAAGCAGATAATCAAACTTCATAAGCATTGTCAAAACAGGATCCATATTCCTTACACGCAAAGCAATATCTTCAACAAAAAGATTTCTGTCATTCATCATTTTAAGCCGCTTAAAATCTCCCAGCACATCTTTCCATTCATCTACATACTGACTATGAAGCTCCCGGGAATCTTCCTGTATTTTGCGGAGTGTAAGAGAAAGATATTTCTCCTTATTCATAAACATGTACTTATTTGAAGATGTATCAAACTTTAAAATATCAGGAATGATTTGTTCACTGGAAGTCATTGTTCGTTTTTCAAGATATTCCGATAGTTCATTTCTGTCAATTTTCCGGGATAAAGGGAATCCGCTTTTATCTTTAAACCCCATTATGTCTGTAAACGAGAAAATAAAGGGAGACTTTCGTAAACCTACTTCCACAAGTTTAAACGATAATTCTTTATCTCTTTTCTTCTGCTTTTCACCTTTATAGAATAAATTATAAAAGCCGACAAGATATGCAGCCTGTGAAAATCCATGCTCCCTTTCCAGTTTTTCTTTTTTCTCTCTAAACTCTTTAATTATAAGAGAAGAAAAATGTGACCAGAATTGAAAGGTAAAATCATCAGGATTCATGATTGTGGCAATAGCTAAATTTCTCTGACGAATTATCTTTGTAAACAACTCTTTTATTACCTGATCTTTATGCTGAAATGTACCCTGAAGTCTGTGAAATATAAAATCATAATTCCTTTTTATACTTAAATAGATTCGGAATTTAGATATGCACAACTGAAGTAATTCAGGATCAAGTAAATTAGACAGGACAATAAAATTTCTAATCCCTTCAGGAAAGTTTATTCTTATAAGCCTTGCACTATCTTTATAGTCTGATTTTAGAAGATCAAGAAACCCTGCCTTTACATCAATTATCTTAATAATTTCGTTAGGAAAGTTTCCGCCAAAGGAGGCTTCATCAGGAAAAGGGCGTTCGGGTTCCAGTTCGAGTTCATCATATGCCTTTTTAATACTTTCAGTATAAAAATCAGGAAGTGTAATATTTTCTATACTGCCATGGCTTTTTTCAACAGCACAAATTCCCTCTGTCACCAATTTATCAATAACATGAGATAAGGCTTCAATTGAATAATCTGAAAAATCTGTAAACTTTGGACGTTTCTGACGTATTTCAAGCGACCATTTCCCAGAAAGTTTTTGCAAGTCCAGAATGCTGATTGTAGGTATTTTACGTTTTCTGGTATAAGTTTTTAGTATATATAGCAGATCCTGCCGTTCTGACATCTTTACTTACCTCTGTTAATTTCAACCATTGTATTATAAAATGGGAAACACCCTTATGCAAGAGATATCCCAACTTAATTACTCTCCTCATCTGCCGAAGAAAAAATATCCCAAAGAGGATCCTTTGGAGCAGGAGCTGTAATATCTAACTGAACCTTACTAACAGGATGAATAAAACTTAACTTCCGGGCATGAAGATGAATACCGCCGCCGGGATTAGACCTTGGTGAGCCGTATTTAAGATCGCCCTTAATTCTACACCCAACAGCTGCCAGCTGAGCACGTATCTGATGATGTCTGCCTGTATGCAGCTCAATTTCCAGCAGATAGTATC
>JALTGJ010000473.1 GCA_027077185.1 Spirochaetales bacterium
GTGGAGATAGGAACCTTTAGACAGGATCTTTTTTACCGCCTAAATGTAATCCCTGTAAAAGCACCAGCCTTAAGGGATCATCCGGAAGATATTGGGGAACTGGTAGCTTCGTTTACCGAAAAAATATGCAGCAGGGAACAAATGAATATCCCTGAAATTACTCCTCAATTTTTAAACTCATTAAAAACCCATAACTGGCCGGGAAATGTAAGAGAACTGGAAAATCTGGTAGAACGTATTTTAATTATACACAGACCAAAAAAAATGCTGGAGAGTTTTCTTTTAGAGGAATCTAAAGTATTTTCAAGAGGAACAGACAGACCTCCCACAGAAAGAGAAAGAATTGTAAATGCCCTAATACTTTGCGGCGGAAATAAAACTGAAGGATCTAAAATTCTCGCCATGCCCCGGAGAACTCTGTATAACAAGATTGCTAAACTTAATATTATGTCCGAAGAGTATTTAACAGGATAAATTTCTGTCAGCCAGTATAAAAACCTGGCACATATGTGCAGGAATAGGAAAAAATGGCTCAGTTTTATTGCACAGTTTTTGCCCTTTATCAAAATTATCAATATTTTATCTCTATGGCATGATTATTGCTTGATTATAGGAAATATTACAGGAGGCTCTATATGATTAGAAAAATTTTACTTATTTTAACAGCGGTTCTGCTAATTCTGCCTTTCAGTCTTTTTGCAACAGCAGAAAAAGAAGTTACAGCAGACAAAGTTGTGGTTTATGCCAGTGTGGATGAAGGAAATGCAAAGCTTATACTGGATGCTTTTACAGCAGATACAGGAATTACAGCTTCTTTTGTTCATCTCTCCTCAGGCCCTGCTCTTGCAAGAATTACAGCAGAAGCAAATAATCCCCAGGCAGATGTCTGGATGGGCGCACCAAGTGAAAACCATGTCCTTGCAAAAGAAAATGGTCTGACAGTTCCTTATCTTTCACCATCTTTGTCAGAACTTGGAGATGCATTTAAAGACAGTGAAGGTTACTGGAGATCTTTTTACATGAATCCCATGGCATTTGCAGTAAATACAGAAGCCCTGGCAAAGATTGGTGCTCCAATGCCGACATCATGGGATGATTTATTAAAACCTGTTTATAAAGGGCACATTCAGATGCCTACTCCTCAGGCTTCAGGCACAGCTTACAATATTCTTACAAGTCTTATTGTAGCAAGGGGTGAGGATGCTGCATTTAAATATTCGGCCAAACTCAATCCTAATGTACAGACATATACTTCTTCCGGTACAGGCCCTTCAAAGGGTGTAGCAGTAGGACAGTGTGTAATTGGAATTCAGTTTACACCTGCTTTCTTTAAGTTTATTGATGAAGGATACCCTCTAAAAGTTGTTTTTCCATCAGAAGGTGTTGGTTTCGAAGCTCCTGCAGTTTCAATTATTAAGGGTGCTAAAAATATGGAAGCAGCTAAAATACTTGTAGACTGGCTTGTTTCAAAACAGGGACAGGATGTTCTTTCAGAAGCAAAAACATTTTTCTATCCTGTTAATCCCAAAGCAACTCTGGCAGATGGTATGCCCCAGTTTTCTGAGCTAAAAACAATTCCTGTTGATGTTCAGTGGGCAGGAAAAAACAAGAAAAGACTTGTTGAAAGATGGGTTAACGAAGTTCTACCAGCTAAATAATTCAAAATAATTTACATAAAATAAGGGATCCGCATTGGGATCCCTTATTTCCGGAGATTCTTAATGACTAATAAAGGGCCAAATAAACTGATCAGGCAAACAAAACAGCTGTTAAAAGACCCTCTTCTATTTATTGTAATTCTGGTTATTCTTACTTCTCTATTACTTTTTATTATTTATCCTTTAACAAAAGTTATAATAACCAGCTTTCTTCCTGACGGTAAATTCTCTTTTTCCGTCTTTAAGGAGGTTTTTTCATCATGGTACCTACGAAGGGCTTTCTTTAACAGCATAATGATGGGAACACTAACTGCTTTATTAGGAGC
>JALTGJ010000474.1 GCA_027077185.1 Spirochaetales bacterium
ATTAAGAAACTGTTCGAGTCTCTGGAGATAGGGACTGTAATTTCTCCGGTTAATAAGATGAATATACTTACCGAGGGGTGGAAACTTCGTTTCTTTGATGACATTCGGGTTTTTGATAAGGAAAAGTAATTTTTTTAAATTAACATTTTCAATAGACATCGCACAAGCCTCTATACGTCAATACCCTTGCATATGGTACAAAGAACTTTTTGGATAAAAGAGATACAAAAGCGATTATCCCAAAAATCCATAGACTTCATAACCCTTCCGAACTTTTAAAAATAGCTGCGGATTATTATCCCGAAACTAAAATAATTGCCCGACTTCAAACCCAGCGTATTCAATATTGGAGGGATAAACATGGGCATGAAATAGATTTTATTTATTCACCCAGGGGATCCAACCCTGTAACTATTGAGTGCAAGTATTCTGATGGAACCTTTTCTCCTGGTAATTTAAAGGTTTTTCGAAAGCGATATCCTTCAGGAAGGAACTACGTTGTTGTCTCCAACCTCTCTCGTACTTATACACGAAATTATGACGGGATTGAAGTAAAAATAGTGAATCTGTCAGGTCTTATTGAAGCACTTTCAGAATAATTTGCTACTGACTTTCACCCTCCAATAACCATATAACCGCTTTCCCTTTTCTCCGCTAATTACTTCTCCTGCTGTAAATAGTTATAATATTGTCAATAGAATTGACAATATTTCATGTTTATGGCTATAATTAACCATGATTGCGAGATCAATTTCCGAAAAAGCATTACAATACGCCAGTCAATATCCTGTAGTAACATTTACAGGTCCCAGACAATCAGGAAAAACTACGCTTTGTAAGGCCCTTTTTCCAAATAAAACATATGTTTCTCTGGAAGATCTTGAAAATAGGAATCAGGCATCTATGGATCCTCGTGGTTTTTTGGCACGATATCCTGATGGAGCCATTATTGATGAAGTCCAACGGGTACCCGATCTTTTCTCGTATATTCAGACTATTGTAGATGAGAAGAATAAGGAAGGACTGTTTATATTGACAGGGAGTCAGCAGTTTGAAATGATGGAATCCCTGACTCAGTCATTAGCAGGCCGAACAGCGATAATAAAATTACTTCCTTTCTCGTATGAAGAAATTTATACTGATTCACCCCCTAAGGATTTGTTTTCTCTTCTATACACCGGATTTTATCCCAGAATTTTTGATAAAAAACTTAATCCAACTGAAGCACTGTCCTTTTATGTTTCAACCTATCTTGAGAGAGATGTAAGAAAAATAATAAATATCAAAGATCTTTCCATCTTTGAAAACTTCCTAAAGTTATTGGCGGGACGAAGTGGTCAAATATTGAATATGAATACTTTAGGTGATGATTGTGGATTAAGCCACAATACCATTAAAAGCTGGATTTCTGTACTTGAGGCAAGCTATATTATCAAAAGAGTTTCACCCTATTATCGTAATCTGAATAAAAGATTAATTAAAGCTCCAAAAATACATTTCCTGGATTCAGGATTGCTGTGTTATTTACTGGGTATAACAGAGCCTAAGCAATTGGTAAGTCACCCCCTAAGAGGTTCTGTATTTGAATCCTATGCAGTTTCTGAGATTTATAAGTATCATTATCATCACGGGATTCCTGATAATATATATTATTTTAGAGATTATCAGGGGCATGAAGTTGATGTTCTTATTGAGAGATCAAATTCCATAGATTTGATTGAAGTAAAATCATCGGCTACTTTTCAACAGAATTATCTTAAGGGTCTTAACTATTTTGAAAAACTTTATACCGGAAGTATTAACAAAGCACTGGTTTATGGTGGTAAAGAAAGTTATAAATACAAAGATACTTGTATAGCAAACTGGAAAAATATTTCAAGCTTGTTTGATAATCCCCCAAACAATTAACAGTTTTAATACTAAAAATAAAAGAGATAAATTTGTTTCATTTTTAAGTATTTTGGATTTTTTTAAAAAAAATTA
>JALTGJ010000475.1 GCA_027077185.1 Spirochaetales bacterium
CCTTCTCTTTGAGCCAGCCAGATAGAACTGCCCTCATCGATTACCTTACACATATAAGCTGATAACTTGAGAGATTCCCTTATCTGATCTCTCATTGGTAAATTCCTTTTTACAATTATACCATTATTGGATCTGATAATGTCTGTAATAATTTCATTTATCATTAAATTATCACCAAAGGCTATCTGGGGAAAATTAAACCCGTAGGAATAAAGTGTCTGAATCATAAATGCAGGATCCAAAACAATATCCCGATGATTGGATATAAATATATAATTTTTCTTAAGATCTAAATTTTCAAGTCCAGTATAGCTTATACCCGCAGTTGTATCTCTAACAAGATTTTTTACAACAATGTCCAATGATATTTTTTTTCGAAACTGATCTGTAGTTTTAATACCGGAAGTTTTAAACTTTAAAAACTTAAAAATAATTCCCTCAATAGGTTTTATTAATATTTTAGGCAATTTAGGAAAATAAGCATTCCTAATGCCCTCCAAAACCCACTTATCCGAAATAATTTTTTTTAATATTACTTGTAATTCCGCATCAGTATATGGTCGAATGTCATCAAACTCCATTAAGAAATTCCAACCACCGATTTAATAAACTGTGAACGTTCATAAGCTTCAGGATGAGTACTGTTTGCCTGACTCAAGTTGCCATTAAAATCTGAAATTTTCGAATAGCTTTTTTTATTCATCCAGCTCTCAATACCATAATTTATTTCAGCAATACGATCAAGACCATTTTTCAACAGTGTAGAACAGAGCTGAACCGATTTTGCACCTGCAAGAAGATGTTTAATAGCCCCTTCAGAGTCGTGTATTCCTGTAGCTCCTGAAAAATCAGCAGATACTTCTCCGGATAAAAGAGAAATCCATTGAAGAGCAAGATGAATCTCAGACGGCTCACTAATAATGGGGGACGACTTTAATTCCATCTTCTCAATATCTATATCAATTTTATAAAAACGGTTAAAGAGAACTATACCGTCAGCCCCGTTTTTTGCTAAAGCATCTATAAAATTTCCCATCCCTGAAAAATGATAGCCAATTTTAACAGCAACTGGTATTTTTATATTTTTTTTGACATCTGAAAGAATTTTCAAATAAGAATCTTCTATTTCTTTTCCACTTGTCGCAATATTAGAGGGGAGAATAAACATGTTTAATTCCAGGGCATCGGCACCAACAGATTCAAAACGTTCAGAATAATCAGTCCATTGACCTGAAGAAACACAGTTAACACTGGCTATTACAGGAATCGAAAGGGATTTTTTTGCATCCTCAACCAGTCCCAGATATTCATCCAAATAATAATCTGTACTACTCGAATTAAAAAAATCATAGGCATCGGTATATGCATCAAAGTTCATGCCTCCAACCATTCGATTTTTATCATTTGTTATCTGTTCTTCAAAAAGCGACTTTAAAACAACAGCACCAGCACCTGCATCTTCACATTTTTTAACACTTTCAAGAGATGAGGTTAAGCTTGAACTGGCTGCAATAATTGGATTGTTTAATTTAAGCCCTAAATATGAAGTACTAAGATTTACCATAAATTTCTCCTGATAATTATTATATTTATTTATATCATACTAATCTCTATTAATAAATATTAAAAAGTAAAAAAAAAGTAGGGGCAGGTCACAGCCTGCCCCTACTTATATTTTATAATTAATAAGCTTACTCTGGTTTCCACTTAAGAATAGCTTGTTTCACAGCCAATACCTCATCAACACGCCTGACAGCAGTATGAAGTGGTGCTTCATGAAGCTTTTCCGGGTTATCCACAGCCAACTGGTAAATATCCAGCATCGTGTCAACAAAACCGTCGAGAGTCTCTTTTGACTCCGTTTCTGTTGGTTCGATCATAATTGATTCAGGGACAATAGAAGGGAAATATATTGTGGGAGGATGATAACCATGATCCAACAAACCTTTGGCAACATCCAATGCAGAAATACCATATTCTTCTTTCATTTTTTTTGCAGAAAGAACAAATTCGTGCATACAGGTTGTATCATAATAAAGATGATAAGTTTTCTTTAATCGTTCTTTAAGATAGTTTGCATTCAAAACAGCATATTCACTTGCTTTCTTTAAGCCATCACTTCCCATTGTAATAATATATGCATAAGCACGAACCAGCACGGCCATATTACCATAAAAACCTGCAACCCGTCCCATAGTGTCAGGAACGTTGTAATCAAAATAATAACCTTCATCATTTTTCTTAATATCAGGTGTGGGAACAAACCCTGTAAGCCTCTCAGATACAAGTACCGGGCCTGCTCCGGGGCCACCACCACCATGGGGAGTAGAAAATGTTTTATGAAGATTTAGATGTATTACATCAAAACCCATATCACCGGGACGAACCTTACCCATAATAGCATTCATGTTAGCACCATCGTAGTAGAGTAAACCACCTGCCTCATGAACAAGCCGGGCAATTTCTATTATATCTTTTTCAAAAAGGCCAAGGGTGTTTGGATTTGTAAGCATTATACCGGCAACATCGTCAGAAAGAAGTTTTTTCAAATTTTCTACAGAAACCAATCCCCTCTCATCTGCCTGTATCTCTTCAATATGAAAACCGGCAATAGTTGCAGAAGCAGGATTAGTACCATGAGCTGAAGTTGGAACCAGTACCCTTGTTCTGTTTAATTCACCTCTTTTTTTAAAGTAGGACTTAAAAAATTTCATCCCCGTAAACTCACCATGAGCTCCGGCATAGGGTTGAAGAGTTCCCCACTTCATACCTGTTATTTCACAAAGGCTGCTGGTTATCTCGTACAGCATTTCAAGAAAACCCTGGACACTCTCTTCCGATTGAAGGGGATGTATCCCGGTAAAACCCGGGAACTTACCAACATCTTCATTAATCTTTGGATTATACTTCATTGTACATGAACCAAGAGGATAAAACCCCTCGTCAACTCCAAAATTTCTTTTTGCGAGACCATTATAGTGTCTAATAATATCAATTTCAGAGACTTCGGGAAGAATGGGAACACTTTCCCTTAACAATGAAGAACTTATTTGATCTTTTACAGGAATAGCCGGAACATCTATATCAGGAAACCGATAACCGGTTCTTCCTTCTGATGATACTTCAAAAATCAGTTTATTACTCATTTTAATACCCTCTTCAACAGATCAACATAGGCATCCATTTCTTCTTTTGTTCTTTTTTCTGTTACTGCAATTGTAACAGCATCTTTCAGATCGGGAAAGAAGCGGCTAAGCCCAACACCGGCAAATATACCCTGGGATTCCATGTCAATAAGGACTCTATCAGATTCCGGAATTATTAAAGTAAATTCATTAAAAAAGTCCCTATTTGCCAGGGGTTTCAGACCTAATTCTTCAGTTAGTCTTTTGTAAAGATAATGGGCTTTCTGAAAACTCATTGTAGAGGCTTCTTTTAGTCCCTTCCACCCAACTGTGGAAAGATAAATACCGCTACCCATTGCAGCAAGCGCCTGATTTGAACATATGTTCGAGGTAGCCCTCTGTCTCTTTATGTGCTGTTCTCTTGCCTGCAGGGTCAGCACAAAAGCTCTCTTACCATCAACATCCTTTGTTTGTCCAACAATTCTACCTGGCATTTTTCTGGTCAGCTTTGTTCCTGTGGATATATAACCAACAGAAGGCCCTCCAAAATAAGTTGCCAGACCAAAGGGCTGGGTTCCTCCAATAGCTATATCAGCACCCCAGTCTGCCTGGGATTTTAGAATACCTAAAGACATTGGATTACTGGAAACTATCAATAAAGCTTTATTTTCATGTACAATATCAGCAAAACCTGAAAGGTCTTCTGTCCATCCATATATATTTGGAGTCTGGATTAAAACTGCAGCTACATTTTCATCGATCATCTCTGTAAGTCCATCAATGGATGTAACATAATCTTTCGAAGGAATTTCTTCAATTTGTACTGGAACATCGGAAAAAAATGTTTCAATTACAGATCTTGTATTAGGATGAAGAGTACCGGATACCAATATTCTGTGTGCTTTTTTACGGGAATTAATAGCCATTGTTATAGCTTCACTTGCAGCTGTATGATCATCATAAAGAGAAGCGTTAGAGACTTCCATACCTGTCAGTTCACAAATTAAGGTTTGGAATTCAAATATAGATTGTAGAATTCCCTGAGAAATTTCTGCCTGATAGGGAGTATATGCAGTATAGAAATTGGGCAATTGAAGTATATGCCCAACTACAGAAGGAATAATATGTTCATAAGAGCCGCAACCCATGAAAGAGATACCCTGTCTGTTTTTTCCTGCAAGTTCTGTCATTCGTTTAAAAACTTCATATTCGGCAATACCATTAGGTATTTTCAATGGTGTTTTTTGAAGAATCTCATCAGGAATATCCTTAAAAAGTTCCTCAACGGAATCCACACCAATGACTTTTAACATCTCCTGGATGTCTTTTTCAGTCTGCGGTAAATACGAAAACATTTTTACTCCTTTTCAAGAAAATCTTTGTACGCATCAGCATTCATAAGACTATCAAGTTCAGATGTATTTGTCATTTCAACTGCAAAAATATATGCACCATAAGCATCCGAGTTCATTAGTTCAGAATTATCTTCAAGCTCTTCATTAATCTTGACTATTTTACCTGTAACAGGAGAATAAACAGGAGCTGCTGCTTTTACAGATTCTATATTTGTAGCTTCTTCTTTAGCTTCAATTTCTGTATCAACTTCTGGCAGTTCAACATAAACAATATCACCTAATTCGTGCTGAGCATGATCTGTTATTCCAATATAACCAATATTACCTTCAACTCTAATCCATTCATGACCTTCTGTGTACTTTAAATCACCGGGAACATTCATTATTTTCTCCTCATCCTATAAATTTTTATAAAAAGGGGTTTTTACAAGTTTTGCTTTTTTTAACTTCCCCTTAATGTCTATTTGAATTTCATCACCAAGTTTAAGACCCAGATTTCTCTTAATAAGGACAAGCCCGCAGAACTTATTAAGCATTGGTGATTTGGTTCCGCTTGTAACATGTCCTATTTCCTTACCATCAAGAAAAACTTTATAATGCTCTCTGGCTATTCCCTTATCAATCATCTCACAACCCCTCAGTGACCTGGGGATCCCGTTTTCCTTCTGCTTAATAAGAGCATCTTTTCCACAGAAATCATCTTTCTCAAGATCGATAAAATAACCAAGATTTGCCTCAAGGGGACTAATATCCTTTGTAAGTTCATGACCATAAAGAGGAAGCTTTGCTTCGAATCTTAAAGTATCCCTTGCTCCAAGACCAATAGGAAGAACACCCTTGTCTTTAGTTGTATCAAGTATATAAGTCCAGAGAGACGGGGCATCTTTTTTATCAACATAGATTTCATAACCAATTTCACCGGTATAACCAGTCCTTGAAATTATACAATCAATACCATTAATTTTAAGATCATCTCTAAAGTAGAAGAAATTAATATCATTAACTTCCTTACCTGCCATCCCTGCCAGATACTCAGTAGACTTTGGCCCCTGAAATGCTACAGAAGACATACTTGTTGAAAAATTTTCAAATTTCGGGATATCTGATTCTCTTTTAACCCAGTCATTTTCTTCTGTTATCCACTTGTAGTCTTTGTCCACATTTGACGCATTGACTACAAGAAGATACTTGTTTGTATTATATTTATAAACAAGAAGATCATCTACTACACCTCCGTCAGGATAACACATAGGAGAGTAAAGACACTGATTTTCGTTCATATTCTTAACATTATTGGGAAGAAGCCAGTTAAGAAAGGCTTCACTTGTCTTACCTTCTACTGTAATTTCACCCATATGGGATACATCAAACAAACCTGCATTTTTCCTTACAGCCATATGTTCCGCAATAATTCCACTGGCAAAATTTACAGGGAGTTCCCATCCCCCAAAATCTATTAATTTTGCTCCCTCATAGTCTTTATAGACTTCAAAAAGAGGTGTTCTTTTTAGCATATTCTCCTCCAGATATAAAATTCTTTATATAGCATTAGCATTATAATACATAGGGCACATTCAAGTCGATCCCCTCATAAACAACAAATGTCTCAATATCCTGAATCATTTCAATTTTCGAGAGCTCCTGGCTGAAAAAATC
>JALTGJ010000476.1 GCA_027077185.1 Spirochaetales bacterium
GTCTATTAATACTAGCCTTACTAACATCATCCATAGAATGAATTAAACCTGTTAATGTAGTATTTACTCTTATAAATTTTACGTTGCCAAGCCGTCTCAGCTGATGATTTACAGCCTCACTTTGCCCTGCCGACATCATTGAACCAATAGGAAAACCCTTCACAGGATTTATCCATTCCATATAACCCCAGGAATGAACATTACCATAAGAATAACCATGTTTTGAGTTCCCTGTTCCTAAGGACAGGATTAAAAATTCATCCTCCTTAGGAAAAATTTTTGAAGCTTCCACATAGGCAAGACCTGCAGGATTATTTGCGAATACTGCACCATCTATAAGTGAAAATTTAAGCTGTTTATTGCCAACAGGACTTATCTGTACAGGTGGAAAATAAGTTGGGGCTGCCGAAGAAGCCCGGGCAGCATCTCTCATGTAATAATTGTAATCATCAAGCCAATCTTCCCTGGGAGGTCTGCGCTTCATACAATGAGGTTCCATTGCTTCGGTATCAAAGCTGGTAATAAGAAGATTGGTTTCTGCATCCTTCAGTGTCCTGTCCCCGAAAAACTCTTTTAACAATTTCTCAAAGGGAGCTGCAGAGTGTTTGTACCTAAAAGCCTGTACAGCAGTATGAACAGCGTTTAAGCTGGAATGGGGGAAAATATTTTTCCCCCTTGTTTTATAAATATCCACAATTTTTGAAGCAGAAAACTTATCATTTCCTGATTCATCCTTAATGGAAAGTCCTAAAGCTATAAGGGAGCCTGTTGATGTGCCTGCTATAAGGTCAAAAAGTTCAAAGAAGCGGCGGTTTTCACCTAAAGCATCCAGTCTCTGCCGTATTTCTTCAAGAACTCTTGCTGGTAGAAGCCCTCTGACCCCTCCCCCGTCTATTGAAAGTATAGTTACCAATTTGTAAGCCTCCATAAGCCTAAGAATAATTTATATATCTATTTCCTCTGTATAAAACTTATTTTAATCTGTGAACATCCTGTTCTTTCTCTCCAAAAAATCTTTTTACTTTTTTAAAAAGCTGAACATAGCCTATAGAAAAAATAATTTGAAATAGAGGTAATATTGCAGCAGGTATGGCCACCATTGGTGAAAATGCCAGCATAGCAATGGCAATAGCAGTACCATTATTTTTACCTGTACTTAAAAAAGCAATAGCCATATGCTCTTTATAACTAATTTTTAATATTTTATTGGTTATTGTCATTAATGGAAACATAATTGCAAGATAAAGCAGGGTTACAAGTGCAAGATTCAATACAACATGCCACTGTTTAAATAATACCGGAGCTTTCATCATAAATATAAGAGCAACCATTAAAAGCATAGTTGTCATTGTTGTAAGGGAAAATAGAGGTTTTATCTTTTTAAAGCCATCTCCACCTCTGGTTTTTATTATAGATCTTCTTGTAAGATCCCCTGCAAGCATGGGCACTATTAATACAAGAATTACTGTCTTTAACAGCAATCCAAGGGGTATGGCAACATTATAGGTTTTTCCAAGTATATGTAGAAAAAAAGGTAACAGTATAGGAATAAGCAGAAAAAGAAAGCCCATAGCCACAGTTGCAATTTCCAAACCTCCTTCTACAAGTCCGGTATAACCCAGACTCATAGAAGAACCGGGTATTAACATAACCAGCATAAAACCAAGAGCTATTTCAGGATCATGGATAAAAATATTTACAAATAGAATACTTATAAGTGGAGTAATTATAAAGTTATATATTACTGTCATAATGATAGGTTTTGGTTTTTTCAATACGCCAGGTATCTTTCCCAGATTAAGATTAATCATCATAGGATATATCATCATAAAAACAAAAATGGTAATGAGAACACTAAAAGTTGATTTATTATTAATAACAAACTGAGGAAAGAGCATACCTGCACCCCATCCAACAGCTATGGATACAATTGCATACAACATAAGATTTTTCTTAAGATGTATTGATAC
>JALTGJ010000477.1:0-1155 GCA_027077185.1 Spirochaetales bacterium
GCCGGTAAACGTATTCATATACTGGAAAGGTTGATGAATACTAAAATGGGAATAAGTTCCAAAGATGATACTCTTCCTGACCGATTTTTAAATGAAGCTGATACCAGGCATTCCGTTAAGAAAACTGTAAATCTAAAACCAATGCTTGAAGAATATTATAAATTAAAGGGTTACGATTCCTCAGGTATACCGACAGGTAAAACCCTAAGTAATCTTGAGATACAACAATAGCTTTGTAAATGGACTTAATATTTTTTAATTAAGTTCCAAAGTAAAGATCTCCAAAATCTCCCAGTCCCGGGATAATATAAGATTTGGAATTTAGTTCCTTGTCGACAAAACCAGTAATAAGTTTTGCCTTAGGGGCATATTTAATAAAAGTTTCAATTCCTTCGGGGCAGGAAATTAAGTTTATAAAAATTATTTTACTTTCTTCTACTCCATGATCCTTCAAAACTTCAATAGCTTTACATACAGATCCGCCTGTTGCCAGCATTGGATCTAATAATAAAACATGTCTATTTGCTATATCTTCGGGTAATTTTTCATAGAAAAGTGTGGGTAATGCAGTTTCTTCATCTCTTTGAATGAGTATTTTCCCAATTCTGATGGCTCTGCAAACTTCCCTTACAGCCTTTTCCATAGATTCCCCTGCCCTCACAATGGGGACTGCACAAAGCTTTCCTACAAACTCACTTCCTGTAAAATGTGTCCCGGTAGGGGTTGTTACTTCTTTTTCCTGTGTCGGTAGATGATTTAAAGCTTCTTCGATTAATAATCGTATTACCCTTTCTGAATAAAATAGAAACTCGTTTCTTTTGGTTTCCTTGTTTCTGATAATTGTAAATAATGCTTCAAGCTGGGGTGTGTACGGAAGGACTGTAATATTCTCCATTTTTTAACCTCTTCTACCTATTTTAGATTTGATAACCGGCAATACATATCAAGGGGCTATCAATCCATACTATGCTGAAAATGAAAAAGTAGCAAGTGGGAATATGACAAAGAGGCTTTTTTCGCCAGTGAACGACCCTTGTATTAGAGAAGAGGTGATTAATAAATTCAATATCTGATACAGCGCAAAAAGCTTACAAAAGCTATTTGCGCTGTTCAACATTTAGAAGCGGGTTTAGTCAGCTATTCCATGGCTTCTGC
>JALTGJ010000477.1:1165-1968 GCA_027077185.1 Spirochaetales bacterium
GGACGGAAGTATGCCTTTGGGGAGTGCTCGATTAGATCGGAAACCTTTGTCATATATATACAGGCATATTTTTCCACCTGCTCAGCAAATCTGCTTTCTTCAGATCCTGCACGCAATATTTCACCCCAGTAGGGATTAAAAAATTTCTTAAAAATACCAAGCTGCTCCGATATAAGACTGTTCATCTGATCAATTTCTTCATAGAGTTTATCTCTGGTGTGGCGGTTTGTTCCCGGTTTGTTAAGCATTCTTTCCAGTACAGATTTTTCATTCATCAGTGAATTTATTTTTATCTGAACCGATTTTGATTTCTTTAGACTTATAATTTCCTGTTCCAGGTCTCCCAGAACCAGAGCAGTTCTCCATGAACAGGATTTTTTAATTGATACAACATCACCATAAATATGGTCTCCTATATAGAGTATTTCACTACCGGGAACGCCAAGATCTTCCTGGAGTTTCTGGAACCATCCTCCCTGATAAATACCCTTTGCCACGGAACCTATATGATTTGTCATCTGGCCGGTTTCCTGATCAATTTTAAGGAACCTTCCGGGATGTTCAAAAAATCCGGGTTTATCGGCCAGGGTTATAACTATACTAAAAACATTTTCCCATTTCTTGTGTTTTTTCCAATGCGGGTTTAGAGCGTAATCAAGAAGTGATTTTGTGTAATCATAATCAGAATTTGTAATTATTATTAGCTTTTTACCATAGTCTAAATATTTTTCCATAAGTTCAGGAACCTGGGGGTCTGTTATCACATATTTTTTAAAGTCACTTTTTATATAGGATTTAAGTGT